>JALYYF010000054.1 GCA_030946725.1 Candidatus Dormiibacterota bacterium | reverse complement strand
GCCGCCACGGCGCCCTCCACGAAGGGAGCGTCGGCCAGCCGGGCCCTCGCCCCGTCGTGCTCCAGCACAGACCGGACGGTGAGGATCGCGCTGCCCAGGTCGGCAAGCACCACGACGCCGTCGCCCCGGTCGGCCCGCGCGATGGCCATCTCCACCAGGTCCCCGGTGGTCCCCAGGCCACCGTCGGGTCCGCCGCCGGCTGCCTCGATTCTCACCTCCCTCCCGGCGACCTGCCCGGCCAGCTCGGCGAGCCCTCTCGCCAGTTCGGCGCTGTGCGACACCAGTACAATCCCGACCAAACTCCTCCCTCTCTAAATCCGGGAAGTATCCTGAGGCGCAGTCTACATTACGGACATGGATTCAGCAATGCCGAATAGAGGTCGGTCGAGCATCCAGTCAATCGACCGCGCGGCGGCGATACTCAAGGCGCTCGCCAGCGGCCCTCGCCGGCTGGGGGTGAGCGAGTTGGCCGACCGGCTGGGACTTGCCCGGCCGACCGTCCACGGCCTCCTCCAGACGCTCCAGGCTCACGGCTTCGTCGAGCAGGACCGAACGTCAGAGAAGTACCAGCTGGGAGCCGGGCTGCTGCAGCTCGGCTATTCCTACCTCGACCTGAACGAGCTCCGCGCCCGCTCGATCCCCTACGCCGATCGGCTGGCCTCCCGCTCAGGGGAGGCGGTTCGCGTCGCCGTGATGCACGGGCCCTCGGTGGTCATCCTTCACCACGTCTTCCGGCCCGGCACCAGCTTCCAGATTCCTGAGGTCGGGCTGCAGCTGCCGGTGCACGCCACCTCCTTCGGAAAGGCGATCCTGGCCTTTCAGTCGAACCAGGTGTTCGAGGACCTGACGGTCGACAGCCTGCCCCGGCTGACCAAGCGGACATTGAGCGCGGCCGCCCTTCGCCGCCAGCTCGAGAGCGTCGTGGCGCAGGGCGTGGCGACCGAGCGAGACGAGGCCGTCCTCGGTGAGTCGAGCGTGTCCGCACCGATCTTCGACCACGCGGGCCACGCGGTGGGGGCGATCGGCGTGGTGGGGGACAGCGAGCGCCTGTTCCCGAGAGGACCTGCCCCTGGACTCAGCGCCGCCGTCACCGAAGCGGCGCGAGGGATCTCTCGCGAGCTGGGCGCTCCCCGCTGGCCATACGTGGCCTGACGCCGGCCGCGCGCTACTCCAGCACCTCGGAGCTGTGGCGGCGGAAGATCTCGTCGTCGCCGGCCCGGTCCCGGGCCGCGCCCAGCTCCGCGATCAGGGCCCGAAGCCTGGGCGTCAGTATCACCAGGTAGCGGGCTTCCTCGAAAGCCTCATAGGTGTGCGCCACGCCGGCGGGCACGAACACGGTGGTACCGGCGCCGGCTTCCACCGTCCGGTCGGCGAAGCGAAACCGCAGCGTTCCCTCGAGCACGTGCCAGGCCTCGTCGTCCTCGTGGTGAACGTGCAGGTAGGGCGGCCCGCTGCCCCGCCACTCGTGCACCGCGAAGCTCTTGCCGTCGGCGGCGATCCTCTGACGCTCGTTGGACCGGGCTGCGGCGCCCGGAGCGATGATCGGTCCCTTGCGCATGGCGCAACATCGTGATCGATCACCGGCCGACTTGCCACTCGGCAACTGCGCGGCGAGCGCGGAGGCCATCTGCCGGTAGCCCCAGGACGTACTGCTCCGCCCTCAGGCGTCGGGGGGGCGGGATGACACGCCGGTCGGCAGCTCGTCCGCCAGGAGCAGACGCTGCATCGCCTCGGCCAGCCATCGAGCGAACGTCTCGGGCGCCCAGCCCTGCCGGTCCACCAGCTGGTGGTAGAGGCCGGGGTCGTTGAGCACCCATACGATGTCCGCGGCCGCCTCCACCTCCAGTCCTTCCCGCAGCGATCCCTTGCGCTGGAGATCTCCCACCACGTTCGCCGCGCCAACCCTCCTCTGAGCCTGGTGCGTCTCCCACAGACCTCGGGCTTCGGGGTCGGCGCTCGCGGCCCCGCGCACGGCCTCGTAGATGCCGCCCAGGCGGACCCACATCTCGGTGACGAGGCCGGCGTAGAGCGCGAGATACCGCCGCTGGTCCGGCTCCTCCCTGATCGCCTTCGAACGGGGTCGGTCGGGAAGAGCCACCGGCTCGTCGTCGCCGACGATGGCCACGTCGAAGGCGGTCTTCAGAAGTACGGCCTTTCCGCCCACCGAGCTGAAGACGGTGGCTCGGCTCACGCCCGCCGCGGCCGCGATGTCATCGATCGACGTCGTGACGTACCCGCGCTCGGCGAACAGGCGCGCCGCTGCGCCGATCACCGCCTTCCGCGTCGTCCGGGCCTGCGCCTGGCGTAGGGGGGACTGGTACCGGCGCTTGACATCGCCATGCATATTCATCAGACTTACAGTCTAACGATTCAACTATAAGTAGTGTGAAAGGAGAGTCTAATGGCATCCGACACTAGCGCGCCGGCGGCGGCGCTCGAACGCCTGCAGCGGGCGATCATCCGGCACGACCTCGAAGCACTGGTCGCTTGCTTCACCCCCGACTACGTGAACGAGACGCCTCTGCACCCGGCCCGCTCGTTCAATGGCCGGGAGCAGGTGGCCGGGAACTGGCAGCGGATCTTCGCCGCGGTTCCCCAGCTCTCCGCGGAGGCCCTCCGCTGCGTCGTGGACAGTGACAGCGTCTGGGCGGAATGGGAGATGAGCGGCCGGCGTGTGGACGGCGGCCGGCTTCTGATGCGCGGCGTGACCGTGCTCGGCGTGCGTGACGGACTCATCGCCTGGGCCCGCTTCTACCTCGATCCGGTCGAGAAGGGGGGCGTGGGAGCAGAAGCCGCGACGAGCGCGGTGCTCGCGTCGTGATCCTGGTCGCCGGAGGCACCGGGATGCTGGGAACGCGGGTGGTTCGCCTGCTCGCCGCCGGGGGAACGCCGGTGCGGGTACTGACTCGAGACGCCGCTCGGGCGCGGCACCTGGCGGCGCCGGGCGTAGAGGTGATGACGGGCGACGTGCGCGAGGCCGGCTCCCTGGCGCCGGCTGTCGCAGGCGTCCGGGCGGTCGTCTCCGCCGTCCATGGCTTCATCGGCGGCGGCGGCGTCAGCCCCACCACCGTCGACGACCTTGGCAACGCCAACCTGGTCCTCGCGGCCGAAGCCGCCGGTGTCGAGCATTTCGTCCTCGTGTCCGTGGTTGGAGCAGCCCCCAACCACCCGCTCGAGCTCTTCCGGATGAAGCACCGCGCCGAGCAGCGGCTGCTCGCCAGCCGGCTCGAGTGGACCGTGATCCGGGCCACCGCGTTCATGGAGCTCTGGGCGCGCATGATCGGCGATCCACTGCTGCTCAGGGGGAAGACGACGATCTTCGGCCGTGGCGACAACCCGATCAACTTCGTGTCGGTCGATGACGTGGCGCGCTTCGTCCAGTTGGCGGTCACAGATCCAGGTCTGCGGGGCGTCGTCGCCGAGGTCGCGGGACCGGAGAACCTCTCCTTCAACCAGATGGCACGCGTCTTCGAGTCGCTCAGCGGTTCTCCGGGCAAGGTCGGCCACGTCCCGCGGACCGCCATGCGCCTCGCCACGGCGCTCTTGCGGCCTGTCAGGCCGGACCTCGCTCGTCAGATACGCGCCGGGGTGGTGATGGACACGGCGGAGATGCGCTTCGACCCCGCCTCGACGCTCCGTCTCTGGCCGTCCTTCCAGCTCACCAGTCTGGCCGAGGTGGCGCGACGCCGGGTGGCGGACGCCGGCGTGGAGCCGAGAACCGGGATCAGCGGCTCTTCTCCAGCTTCTCGAGGCGGTGAAGGATCGCCAGCTGGGTCACGTTGATCGTGTGCAGCGCCGTCAGCGTCTTGTGGTCCGCTTCGGCGCGAGCGTCCTGAGCCTCGGCGATGATTCGCTGCCCGGCTCCCAACAGGGGCAGCGCGAGGAGCTGGATCACGGTCTGAGAGATGTAGGTCACGACCACGATGGGCGTCAGGTTCCGGAGCACAGAGGGAAGCTCGATGAGGTCCAACGCCACGCAGAACCAGAAGAACCACATGCTGCTCAAGGCGTGCGTGGCGGCAATCGCTATCGCGCCGTTGATGCGGCTGATCGATCCCCCGCCAAAGACACGGTGACGCACGTCCCGGGACCGAACCAGCTCGGGAACGTGGCTGATGATCGCATCGAGGTCGGCGAAGCCGGCGCCGACGCCTGTCGCGGGCCGCTGCTCGGTCGAATGGGACGGGTCCATCAGGTTGTCATCGCTCCTCTCCCTCCGTCTATGGGCGGCGAACGCCGAATGCAGTCACAGCTTGCGACAGCGGCCGACGTTCGTCGAGTCGCCTCGCTCCGTCAGCCGCCCGGTGTGGGAAAGGGGGTACAGATACGCTGGCGCTGACCGAACAAGGGGAAGTTGACGCAGCCGGCCTGGCCGGATGCCTGGCCACCGCCCTGCGTCGATTGAGGCGGGCTGGTGCCGTCCAGGAACCAGCCCTGCCGGCCGTTCCAGTAGAGGGAGTGCACGTTGGCCGGTGCCGCCGGCCAGCTGTCACTGCTCGAACCGAGGCCCGCCGCCATCACTGAGTGCCACAGGGGAGCGGCTCCCATGGCGCCCGCCACACCGTCCATCGCGCTGTTGTCCGCGTTGCCGACCCAGGCGGCGGTCACCAGGTGCGGAGTCCAGCCGACGGTCAGCGCGTCCTTGTTGTTGCTGGTGGTCCCCGTCTTGGCCGCGACCGTGTGGCCGCCCACGACCAGGGCGCTTCCGCGCCCGAACACCAGAGCGCGGTTGGAGTCGTCGCTCAGCATCTGGTTCATCACGAAGGCAGCCCCGGGATCGAGCACGCCGGCTCCTGCTCGCGCGGCGGGTAGCAGCTCCCGTCCGCCGGTGTCGGTCACCGAGACCACGAAGCGGCTGGGATGGAGGGTGCCGCCCGCGGCGACGGCGCCGTAGGCCTGCGCCAGCTGCCAGAGGGGGACGGGGTAGGTGCCCAGCGTCAGGCTCGGGCCGTAGCTGGAAGGTGCGTTGGAGAGCGCGGTGATGCCCATCCCTCGAGCGAGCTGGACGACGTTGGCCACCCCGACCTGCTGCTCGACGCGCACCGCTGGGATGTTCAGCGAGTTACCGAGCGCCACCGCCACCGGAACGGTCCCGTGGCTGCCGTTGTCGTAGTCGTGGACGACCCAGGGCTGGCCGCCGTCCGCGCCGCCACCGGTCGGAACTGTGAGCGGGCCGTCGCTGACCGGCGTGAGCATGGTCACCTTCTTGTCCGCGATCGCCTGGCTGTAGGTGACCACCTTCATGGTGGAGCCGGGCTGCCGGGGCTGGGAAGCCATGTCCAGGTTGGAGCCCGGGTGGCCGGCGCCGGCGTTGCCTACGTAGGCGAGGACGTCGCCCGTCTGGGGATCAAGGCTGACGACGGCGCCGTCTGAGACATGGAGGCGCGCGAGGGCGGCCACCCGGCTCTGGACGGCCTTTTCGGCAGCCTGCTGGAGACCGGGATCCAGCGTCGTCTTGATGCTCAGGCCCGCCGTGGTCGGATCTTGGTGGACCTGGCTGGAGACGTCCTGAACCACCCGCGAGGTGAACTCCGGGTAGAGGTTCAGGTCGTCGGCGCGCCCGCTGGCGAGCTGCAGCTTCTCCTGGTAGGCGACGTCGGCCTGGGCCGCCGAGATGGCGCGCGTCCTGACCATGGCGTCCAGGACGACCCGCTGGCGGGCCCGGGCGGCGTCCGGGTACTGAAGGGGGTCGAGCAGGCTGGGCGCGTTCGGGAGGCCCGCGAGCAGGGAGGCCTGGGCCAGGTCCAGCCGCGACGCGGAGACCCCGAAGTAGACCCGTGAGGCGGCCTCGATGCCGGTCGCCCCGTGGCCGAAGTAGACGTCGTTCAGGTACTGGTCGAGGATCTCTGACTTGGTCATGCGGGAGTCCATCGCGTGCGCGATCACGAGCTCGCGAAGCTTGCGCTCGAACGTCTTCTGGTCGTTGAGGTAGAGCAGCCGGGCCAGCTGCTCGGTGATCGTGCTGGCTCCCTGCGCGCCCGCGTGGTGGGTCACGTCGTAGATCGCGGCCTGCCCCAGGCGGCCCCAGTCGATGGCCCCCTCCTGCCAGAAGTTGCGGTCCTCCACGGCCACGATGGCGTGCAGCTCGTCCGCGGAGATGGCCGCCAGCGGGACCGGTATCCGCGTCTGGCCCGGGGGATGGAGGTCGGCTATCAGCTGGCCTCCGCGGTCGTAGACGAGCGAGTCGGCCGGAAAGCTGCGGGCGGAGCCAGGCAGAGCGGCCGCCGGAAAGCGGCTGGTCAGGGTCCCGACCGAGAGCAGCACGATCAGCGGCAGCAGCGGCAAGGCCAGCAAGGGCGCGACGCGGCGGCGCCGTCGCCGCGGCGGGTACAGGGTCCGGCGCCTGCGCCTGTGTGGGTCCGTCATCAGTGGGTAAGCCATCGGATATCCAGGGGGAAACGAGCGGTGGATCGACTGACCACCGTCTCTAGAACGCTGTCGACCGGCCCAGTCGTGACGTACCGACCCCCCACCAATGGTGGGGGGCGTCTCTCAGCGTTCCCAGCGATCTCTGAGAACCGTCACAGGTTCACCTGAGCCGGCCACCCGACAGTGAGTGCCCATGACCGGCGTGGCGCTCGACAGCCTGCCCTCCGAAGCCGATGTCGACATCGTGATCCCGGTCTTCAACGAGCAGAGGGCCCTGGAGGCCAGCGTGCGCAAGCTCCACGCCTGCGTCCAGGCGCCGTTTCCCTTCACCACCACCATCACGATCGCCGACAACGCCAGCACCGACGGCACCTGGGCGATAGCAACTCGCCTCGAGGCCGAACTGGAGGGGGTACGCGCCGTCCACCTCGACCAGAAGGGCCGCGGCCGGGCCCTGGCCCAGGCCTGGCTGGCGAGCGAGGCCTCGGTCGTCGCCTACATGGACGTCGACCTCTCGACCGACCTGGACGCCCTGCTTCCGCTGGTCGCCCCGCTCATCTCCGGCCACAGCGACCTCTCGATCGGCAGCCGGCTGGCACCGGGAGCCAGCGTGGTCAGGGGGCCGCGGCGCGAGCTCATCTCGCGCGGCTACAACCTCCTGCTCAGGCTGGCCCTGGGAGTGGGCTTTCGAGACGCGCAGTGCGGGTTCAAGGCCATGCGCTCGGAGGTCGCCCGCGCGCTGCTGCCTGCAGTGGAGAACCGGGCGTGGTTCTTCGACACCGAGCTGCTGGTCCTGGCCGAGCGGGCCGGCCTTCGCATCCACGAGCTGCCCGTGGACTGGACAGACGACCCCGATTCGCGCGTGGACGTGTTCGCCACGGCGCTGGAGGACCTGAGGGGCATCATTCGGGTCTCGCGCCGGCTGGCCGCCGGCTGGTCTCTCGAAGGTCTGCAAGGCCTGAGGCGGGCCGCGCCGCGCTCGGCGGGACTGGGCCAGCTGCTCCGCTTCGGCGTGATCGGCCTCTTCAGCACCGCCTCCTACGTCGCCGTCTACTGGCTGCTGCGCGAATTCTGGAGCGCCCCGATCGCCAACGCCGTGGCGCTGGTGCTGACGGGCCTGGCCAACACCGCCGCCAACCGCAGGCTGACCTTCGGTGTACGCGGGCGCCAGGCGCTGGCGCGCGACCACATCGGCGGCCTCGCGGCCCTGGGCATCGCGCTGCTGACCACGAGCGGCGCCATTGCCGGGCTGCACGCCCTGGCGCCGCACGCCGGCCGCCTGGCCGAGCTCGTGGTGCTCTCCGTAGCGAACCTGGTGGCAACGATCACCCGGTTCCTGCTGCTCCGCGCGTGGATCCACCACCCCCGCCAGGGCCACGCGCGCCGACCCCAACTGTTGCGGAGGAAAGTCGATTGAACAGTCTCACAGGAACCCTCGACCGGGCTCCTCGCCCCGCCGCCGGGCTGGCCCGGCGGCTGCTCCTGGGCCGCGCCACCGAGGGCGCCTGGATCCGTCCCGCGCTGGCGGCCATCCTGGTCCTGGCCGCCGCGCTCTACACCTGGGGGCTCGACCGCAACGGCCTGGCCAACGAGTACTACTCGGCGGCCGTGCAGGCGGCGACCCAGAGCTGGAAGGCCTTCTTCTTCGGCTCGCTGGACGCGGGCAACTTCATCACCGTGGACAAGCCGCCGCTTGCGCTCTGGGTCATGGGTCTCTCCGCCCGGCTCTTCGGGCTCAGCTCCTGGAGCCTGCTGCTGCCGGAGGCGCTGGCCGGTGTGATCACGGTTGCCCTCCTCTTCGACGCCGTGCGGCGCTCGTTCGGCGCGGTGGCGGGCCTGGTGTCGGCTCTGGTCATGGCGCTGACACCGGTCGCTGTGGTCATGTTCCGATTCAACAATCCGGATGCGCTGCTCACGCTGCTGCTCGTCGCCTCCGGCTGGGCGGTCCTGCGGGCGCAGGCGACCGGCCGGACCCGCTGGCTGCTGTTCTCGGCCGCCATGCTCGGCCTGGCCTTCAACACCAAGTATCTGCAGGCGTATGTCGCCCTTCCCGCGCTGGTGGTCACCTATCTGGTGGCCGGGCCGCCCCGGCTGGGCCGCCGACTTGTCCAGCTGACCGGCGCCGCCGGTGTACTGCTGGTGTCGAGCGGCTGGTGGCTCACCGTCGTCGACGCCATTCCGGCCGCCGCGCGGCCATTCATCGGCGGCAGCAGCAACAACACGGTCCTCGACCTGGTCCTGGGCTATGACGGCTTCGGCCGCATAGTTGGAGCTCAGCGGCCCGGCGGCGGTGGAGGCTCAGGCCTCTTCGGCGGCTTCGGCGGCTTCGGCGGCCAGCCGGGTTGGCTTCGCCTGTTCAACAGCCAGGTGGGTGGAGAGATCAGCTGGCTGCTGCCGCTGGCCGGCCTCGGCCTGCTGGCCGGCCTGTGGGCACATCGATCGGGGGCCCGGACGGACGCGGCCCGGGCCG
>JALYYF010000546.1 GCA_030946725.1 Candidatus Dormiibacterota bacterium | reverse complement strand
GGCGCCTTGTTGGTGAAGACCGCGGTCCCGCTGAGCTGACCCACGCTGCCGTAGCTCACTGGAGCCCCGGCGAACTTGGCCGGCAGCCCGGACTTGACCTGCAGCGCCGGAAGACCGGACTGCTGCGCGGCCTCCTGCGCGGTGGCCGCCTCCTTGAGGCTGGTGTTGCCGCCCTGCTTCACGTCGGCCCACCCGGAAAACGCGTCGAGGCCCTGCATGTCGGCCTGGGTCACTGGAACGGTCTGTACTTGGCTCGGCTCGAACGCCTTCTGCACGGTCTGCGCAAGCGGGGTGAAGGCGAGGGTCGCAACGAGGGCGGCCGCGAGCAGGCCGGCCGCCGCCGGCTTGCGCCAGCCGAAGCTCCGCAGAGCCGGCAGCTGCAGCCGAGGCGGGGCGCTCACCGGCCGGCTCTTGACCTGCCGGAGCGCGGCTTCGGCGTCCACGGTGGCGCCGGGCACCGCCAGCAGCGCTGCAGCCTGGCGGGCGTCGTCGGCGATCGCGCCAAAGCGGGCCTGGCACGCGGCGCAGTCGTTGTAGTGCGCCCGCGTCTCCTCCTCGAGGGCGAGCGGCTCATCGTAGAGGCGACGGAGGGCTCCGTCATTCAGGTGTCGCACGGGTCATCTCCTTCCGAAGGGCTTGCTCGGCACGTCTCAAGAGCGTGCCAACCTGGCCGGCCCCCACGCCAAGCGCGGTGCCGACCTCGACGTAGCTCAGGCCGCTGTACCGGAGCGCCAGGACCGATGCCGACTTGACCGGCATCCTGGCGAGCGCCTCGCGCACCCGGCGTCTCTCCTCTTCGACCTCGACCACCTGCTGCGGGTCGACGACCCGCGGCTCCTGGCCGCTCACTTCCGAGAGCTCCCGCCGCTGCCGCCGCCGGCGGCTGCGGATGCGGTTCAGGGCCGTGTGCACGGCGGCCCTGTAGAGCCAGCCGGAGGCGTAGGTCGCGGTCGGGCGCTGCTTGCGATGGAAGTCCAGGAAGACTTCCTGCGCGACGTCTTCGGCCTCAGCGCGGTCGGCCAGGACGCGGTGGGCGACGGCCACCACCTTGCCGTACTCCGCGAGGAAGAGGCGATCGAAAGGCTCCTCTGGAGCCGGTTGCCGGCGCCGGGGCGGCGCCGGCTCTATGTCGTGGGACATCGGTGTCGCGGACGTGGCTTCCACACCCATAGAAGCACCGTGGGGCCCCCGATTGTGACGACACGCGGGAGAACCGAGGTTCCCCCGCGAGCCCCCTCCTGTGGAAATGCCGTTTGGGACCACCTTCGGTGGTTCATGCGGGAGAACCCGAGGTTCCCCCGCTGGCTCCCTCCTGTGGAAATGCTGTTCCTGTGGAAATGCCGTTTGGGACCACCTTCGGTGGTTCAGTAGAAGATCGAGCGGGTTCGGTGGTAGGGACGCACGGGGTAGAGGGTCTGGGAGATCTCCCAGAGGATCCAGTCCAGCTCCACCGCCTTCAGCTGGCGGCCGCGCTGGGCCAGCGCCTCGCGCAGGCGCTCGACGGCGACCACGGTGGCGGCCCGGATCTCCACCTCGGCCGGATCGCCCGCTGCCAGCTCCTCCAGCCCGTCGACCCGCCGGCGCAGGGGCTCCGAGTACTCGATCACGCCGAAGTGCCGCAGGACCTGCGGGAGCTTGTAGTCGGCGAAGCAGGTGAGGTCTCCGAGGTCGCCGTAGTTGGCGACCCCCGCCCCGTGCAGGTCGGCGGGCAGGATCTGCGCGCGCTTCAGGATGGGCACGTCGTGGCCGTCGTACTCCACCACGTCGGCGAAGGAGGCCAGGTTCTCGGCGAGCGCGCGGGCGGTGGCGGTGGCGCTTCGCTTGACCAGGCCGTCGAACCCGTGGCGGCCCAGCTCACGGAGAGCGCGGGCCCGCTGGTCGAGCATCGTGAAGGGCCCGATCAGCTCGCCCAGCCGGGCCGGCGTGAGCCGGGCCAGCCGGGCCGGGTCGGCCAGCGCGTCGCTGCTCTCGAAGACGTCCCGGACGCGCTCGGCCAGCTGCCAGTAGCCGCCACCCTGGCCGCCCCAGAAGGAGAAGTTGATGGTGTCGACCACAAGCAGGTAAGTGATGGTGCGGTCGCGAGAGCCGCTGAAGTGCCTCTGCCCGTCCCAGGCCGGCACCTGCCGGTCGACCAGTGCGTCGGCAAGGCGTTCGCACCGGCCCAGCCGGACGTCTCGCGCGCGCTTCAAGACCCAGGCGCAGCCCTCGCGGACTCCCAGGGGGTCAGCCGGCTGCAGCGTGCTCCCTCTTCGCGGAGCCGCCGCCGGATTCCTCCGACGGCTCGGACCCGCTGTCTGTGGCGTCCTTCGGGTGCGGCGTATCGTCGCTTCCGCGCCGGCCCAGGGTCCTCCGGATCTCGTCCTCTATCAGCTTGAAGTCCTTCTGCGGCAGTTGGTGGACGTGGCCCTGAAAGGCCAGCGTCCAGTGCTCGGGCGGCCACTTCCTGACGTATTCGAGCCGGTAGGCCAGGTCCTTGGCCGGCACCCAGTCGGCCTCCTCGAGCACGTGGTCAGGACGCAGCTGCACCCGCCAGGGATAGTCCTCGTCACGCCGAGAGCTTCGCCAGACATGGGAGTGGTCCTCGAACATCGAGGAGGTTAGCGTGACGGTCCCGGCGAACGCCATCCGGCCGGTGACGTAGTAGAGCAGCCGGTCGCCCGAACGCATCGTCTCCGCCCGCTTGCGGTGCCGGGACTTGAGGCCCTGCACCGCGAAACCGTGCTCGCGGGTCTTCCGGAAGTTGTCGGGCGAGGAGACCACCATCCAGTACTGCGGGGGGGCCCCGCCGCGGGCGCGCTTCCTGCGGGCGTTGTTGGAGGGGGTCTTCTGGTCAGGCACTGTCTGGAGATCCTAGCGCTCACCCGACCGCGAACGAATTCATACGAGATCCATTCGGCTTCCGGCAAGCCCTCTACGGAATCCTCACAGGTGGGCGTCCAGGCTGGAAAGCATGGCACTGCACGCCTTCAAGCGCTGGCATCGGGAGGAGCGTCGCAGCTCTGCCCAGGCGGAGGCGGACAAGGTCCGGGTGGCGGTGGCGCAGCTCGACTGCGCCGACCTCTACCTGGCCGCGGCCGTCAACCTGGAGATCGAGGACCGTGACGTCGGCTGGATGCTGGACGACGCCCGGCGCCACGTGCTCTGGGTTCGGGACCAGCTGGGCGGACCGCGAGTCGTCGAACGATGATTCGGATGGCCGCGAGCCGCCGGTCCGCCGGTCCGCGCGCCCGCCGCCGGGTCAAGGTCCGGGGCGGCAGCCTGGGCGCCACGCTCTGCTGGGCGGTGGTCTTCGCTGACATCGGCACGTCCGTCTATTACGTGCCCGGCATCCTCTACGGCCACTTCCAGGGGCGCTCGGCCATCTTCGTGGCCATGACCCTGGTCGTCTTCGTGCTGCTCACGATCAAGTACGCCGAGGTGGCCTGGCGATACCCGGAGGGCGGTGGAGTGGTCACCGTCGCCTCGCGGGCGCTGCATCCGTTCGCGGGCCTTCTCGGTGGCCTCTTCATCATGGTCGACTACTACCTGACCGCCGCGATCAGCGCGCTCTCAGGCTTCCAGTACCTGGCTGTGCTGGTGCCGCCGTTGGGGCCGATCGCGGTGGCGGTGGCGCTGACCGTGGCCGCACTGATCGCCCTGGGCCTGCTGAACTGGCTCGGCATCAAAGAGAGCGCCCGGGTGAGCATGATCTTCGCCACCACGGCCGCGGCATTCCAGATCCTGGTGGTGATCGCGACCGCCTTCTACCTGGGTCCGAGCGGCATCGTCCACAGCCTTCAGGGGCTCCGCAACGGGCCGCCGCTGACCCCGTTCGTGGTCCTGAGCGGCTACGCCGCCGCCTTCCTGGCCTTCTCGGGCCTGGAGAGCATCGCCCAGCTGGCGCCCGCCATGCGGGAGCCGCGCCGGGTCGTCGCGCGGCGCGCCATGACCATGGTCGTGGTGACGATGGTCGTGACCAGCCCGCTGCTGACGCTGTGGTCGACGACGCTTCTTTCCAGGAATGCCAACACCAACCAGTTCATCTCGCTGCTCGGTCTCCACGTGTCGGGCCCGCTGCTGGGCGGCGCGGTCGCCCTATCCGGCGCCCTGCTCCTGATCTTCGCGAGCAACACGGCGATCATCGGCGCCTACCACGTGTTCGTGGCCCTGACCCGGATGGGGTTCCTGCCCCGCGTGGTCGAGAAGCACAACCACTGGCGGCACACGCCGCACGTGGCCATCTTCCTGGTGGTCGCCGTCCCCGTGGCCGTCGTGATCGCCAGCCGAGGCAACCTGGACCTCCTCGGCGACCTCTACGCCTTCGGCCTCCTGGGGGCCTTCCTCCTCACCTGCCTCGCGCTGGACGTGGTGCGCTGGCATGAACGCGACCTCGCCAGCCGCTGGCGTTGGTGGACCGGCTACGGGCTGGGTGTGCTGACGACTGTGCTGGTCGCCGTCGGCTGGACGACCAACCTGGTCGCCAAGCCGCTGGCCACCATGTTCGGGGGCGGTCTGACCCTCCTCGGCCTGATCATCGGCTACGCGACCTACCGCCACACCCGGCGCGCCCGGCCGACCGTGTTCCCGCTGCCCTACCGCCCGGGCCAGCCGCTGGTGGCCCTGCAGCACGCCCGCCAGCTCCAGCCGGCCGAGGTGCTGGTCATCCTGCCCCACGACCCGGTGGCCGCCGAGGCCATCCTCGACGCCACCACGCGGGCGGCCGCCGGGCGGCGGGCGGCCTTCCTCTACCGCGGCGAGGCCCCGCAGCAGCTGCAGTCCGGCTTCCTGGAGATCACCGACCCCTACCTCAGGGACTACGCCGCCCAGGACGCCTTCGCCAGGGCGGAGAGCCTGACCCGCAAGGCCATTCCCGACCGCCGCTACATCTACGTGCCCGGGGACCTGCCCCCGGAGGCCTGCGGCAGGGTCTGGCGTGACGTCTCGGCACCGGAAACACTGCTGGTCGACGGCGACCAGGACGTTCTGCCGGCGCTCGCGTTCGACCGCATCAAGCGCGGCAACGTCGACGGCGTACCGGTGCTGCACCTGGTCACGACCAAGCTCCGCCCGGTCGCCAGAGCCGTCTAGCGTCGCTCTCTCCCTCCCCCCTGCGGGGAGGGGCAGGGGAGGGGCTCTTTCCTGATCGGCCAGCCGCGATGTGGCACAGTCAGCCCGATGTCGGTGCTGGTCGCGATGTCCGGGCTGCCCGGCGCGGGTAAGAGCTCCATCGCCGTCGCCGTCGCCAGGGAGCTGGGTCTGGTCCTGCTCGAGCTGGATCACCTGGAAGCGCCCCTGCTTCGGCGTGGCCTGGACGGCGACACCCTGGGCTGGTCTGGGTACGAGATGCTGACCGCCACAGCCGAGGACAACCTCCTCCTCGGCAGCGGAGTCCTGATCGACAGCGTGCTCTGGACCAACGAGTGGCGCGACCGCTGGGCGGCCCTGGCCGGGCGTTGCGGCGCTGGCTGGCGGCCCATCGAGGTGGTCTGCTCGGACCCTGCCACGCATCAGGCACGGGTCGGCGAGCGTCACGTCCGGGGTGATGCCCTCAAGCCGTCATGGGAGACGATGGTCGAGCGGCGGAACTGGTACGAACCGTGGCGCGACCCGCGGCTCGTACTGGACT
>JALYYF010000542.1 GCA_030946725.1 Candidatus Dormiibacterota bacterium | reverse complement strand
CTCCTCGCCGGTCCCTTCGAGTACGAGCTACTCGAGGACGCCATCGCCATCACCCTTTTGCGCTCGGTCGGCTGGCTCTCGCGAGCCGACCTCCAGAACCGTCCCGGCCACGCCGGCCCGGGGGTGGCCACGCCGGGGGCGCAGATGCTGGGGCGGCACCATTTCGAGGTGGCCGTCTACCGTCACCCGGAGGGCTGGGAGGAGGCCCAGGTGCCGCGCCAGGCCGAGATCTTCGCGCATCCCTTGGTCCCGGCCCCTGCGGTGGGGCTCCGCGAGGGCCCCCGGGATGACGATCCTGCCGTGATCCTGAGCGCGCTCAGGCGCTGGCAGGGGCGGCTGCAGCTGCGGACCTACCGGGCAGGCGAGCCCTGGCGGATCGAAGAGAGGTGGCTCGACTGAGAGGGTCGACCAGAAGTCTCTCCCCCGACTTCGCGGGACCCCCTCCCCCGGCACGGCCGGGTACTCCCCCGACTTCGCGGGGGAGAGACTTCAGCAACATCCCCGTACTCGTTCCGAACTTGGTCGTAACTTTGTCCCTCAGGAGTCCAAGCGCGGTCCCTCGAAGCCGCGGCGGAAGCAGCATCGGCTGGACGCAGCCCTGATCAACTGGAGAGCTCGAACATGGCGACCGCAACCACGAAGCTGAACTCGAGGGAGACGGAGTTCCTGCGCGACCTGGGGCAGCAGCTGAGGGTGGATTCCATCCGCAGCAGCACCGCGGCGGGTTCAGGGCATCCCACCTCGAGCATGTCGGCGGCGGATCTCATCGCGGTATTGATCGCCCGTCACCTGGAGTACGACTGGAGCAACCCGCAGGAGCCGAACAACGACCACCTGATCTTCTCCAAGGGACACGCCTCGCCGCTGTACTACGCCATGCTGAAGGCGGTCGGAGCCATCGACGACGCCGAGCTGCTGACCTTCCGCAAGTTCGGATCCCGGCTCCAGGGCCACCCCACGCCGGCGCTGCCGTGGGTCGACGTGGCCACCGGCTCCCTCGGCCAGGGCCTGCCCATCGCGGTCGGCGTGGCCCTGGCGGGGAAGTACCTGGACAAGCTGCCCTATCACGTCTGGACCCTGTGCGGAGACTCGGAACTGGCCGAGGGCTCGATCTGGGAGGGTCTGGACAAGGCCGCCCACTACGGCCTCTCCAACTTCACCGCGATCTTCGACATCAACCGGTTGGGTCAGCGCGGCGAGACCGAGTACGGCTGGGACACCGACGTTTACCGCCGGCGGGTCGAGGCGTTCGGCTGCCGGGCGCTCGTGATCGACGGGCACGACATCGAGCAGGTCGACCAGGCCCTTGCCGAGGCACGCTCAGGAAGCGGCCAGCCCAGCGTGATCATCGCCCGCACGGTCAAGGGCAAGGGCGTCGCCGAGATCGAGAACAAGGACGGCTGGCACGGCAAGGCGCTCCCGCCCGAGATGGCCGAGGCCGCGATCAAGGAGCTGGGCGGGGAGAGGGACCTGCATGTCGAGTCCCGCAGGCCCGAATCGGGTCAGCCGGCTCGGGCCGAGGTGAGCGGCAAGGTGGAGGTGCCGACCTACTCCAAGGGGGACAAGGTGGCCACCCGAAAGGCGTACGGCGACGCCCTCCTGGCCCTGGGAGCGCTTCCGGACGTGGTCGCGATGGACGGCGAGGTCTCGAACTCGACCCACGCGGACGAGTTCGCGAAGCAGTACCCGGACCGCTTCTTCGAGATGTTCATCGCCGAGCAGATGCTGGTCGCGGGCGCTGTCGGCATGAGCGTTCGCCACTACCGTCCCTTCGCCTCGACCTTCGCGGCCTTCTTCACCCGCGCCTACGACTTCATCCGTATGGCGGCCATCTCTCAGGCGAACATCCGCCTCGCGGGGTCGCATGCCGGCGTGGAGATCGGACAGGACGGTCCCTCGCAGATGGCGCTCGAAGACCTCGCGGCGATGCGGGCCGTGCACGGCTCGACCGTCCTCTACCCATCGGACGCGAACTCGGCCGCCCGGCTGACGGTGCTCATGGCGGACACGGACGGCGTCGTCTTCATGCGGACCACCCGAGGCGGGTATCCGGTCCTCTACGAGCCCGGGGAAGAGTTCCGGGTCGGGGGCTCGAAGGTCGTTCGCCAGTCCGATGAGGACCAGGTCGCCCTGATAGGGGCGGGTGTCACGCTGCACAACTGCCTGGCCGCCGCCGAGGAGCTCGAGGGTGCCGGTATTCGCGCGCGCGTCATCGACCTTTACAGCGTCAAGCCGGTCGACGTGGAGACCCTGCGCGAAGCGAGCCGCGCCACCGGTGGCCGCCTTCTGGTGGCGGAGGACCACTATCCCGAGGGTGGCCTCGGCGCCGCCGTGATGGAGGCACTGGCCGCGGACCCGGATCCGCCTCGCGTGGTGCACTGCGCGGTCCGCGCCCTGCCCACCTCGGGTACGCCGGCGGAATTGATGGAAGCGGCAGGTATAAGCGCCGGACAGATCGCCGCCGCGGCGACTGAGCTGGCGAAGGGGAGAGAGTAAGGAAGTGGCCACCCCGATCGAAGAGCTTCGAAAGCAGGGTCAGAGCCTCTGGCTGGACAACATCCGCCGTCAGCTCATCACATCCGGCGAGCTGGCAAAGCTGCGGGACGAGGGTGTCAGCGGAGTCACCTCCAACCCGACGATCTTCGAGAAGGCGGTCAGCGGCTCGACCGACTACGACGAGGCGCTCGTCCACCTGGTCAAGGCGGGGCACAAGCCGGAGGAGATCCTCTGGGAGCTCATGGTGGAGGACATCCAGGCGGCGGCCGACGTCTACCGTCCGGTCTACGACGAGACCGGCGGGGGGGACGGCTACGTCAGCATCGAGGTGAGCCCCGTCGTGGCCATGGACACCGAGAAGACGATCGCCATGGCGCAGGACCTCCACCGCCGGACCAACCGGCCGAATGTGATGGTGAAGATCCCGGCCACGCTGCCGGGTCTGCCGGCGATCCGGCACATGATCGGCGAAGGGGTGAACATCAACGTCACCCTCATCTTCTCGACGGAGCGGTACGACGCCGTCGTGCAGGCCTATCAGCAGGGGCTCGAAGACCTCCACAAGAGGGGGGGCGACCTCAGCAAGGTCGCCAGCGTGGCCAGCTTCTTCGTGAGCCGCGTCGACACCAAGGTCGACAAGATCCTCGAGGCGAAGATCGAGGCCACCAAGGACCCGAAGGAGCGGCAGCGGCTGCAGTCGCTGCTCAGCAAGGCGGCGATCGCGAACTCGAAGATGGCCTACCAGCACTGGAAGGACCTCTTCGCGGGGGACCGCTGGGAGCATTTGAAGCAGGCGGGGGCGCGATCGCAGCGCTGCCTGTGGGCGAGCACCTCGACCAAGGACCCGCGGCTGCCCGACACCTACTACGTGGAGGAGCTGATCGGGCCCGACACGGTCGACACCGTGCCGCCGGCGACTCTCTCCGCCTTCAGAGAGCACGGCGAGGCCCGCCGCAGCCTGGACGAGAACGTGGACGTGGCCAAGCGCCAGCTCGAAGAGCTGGAGCAGCTCGGCATCGACATGACGCAGGTGACGCGCCAGCTGGAGGAGGAGGGCGTCCAGTCCTTCGCCAAGTCCTTCGACAGTCTCATCCAGACCTTGAAGGACGCCGCGCGCGACATCGAGGCCGGCCGCGGCCCCCGCATGTGGTTCTCGCTGGGCACGCTGCAGCCGAAGGTGGACGAGGTGGTCGGCCGCCTTCAGAAGGAGGAGGTGCCCCGCCGGCTCTGGGCCAAGGACACGACCCTTTGGACCCAGGACGCCTCACGCAAGGCCGAGATCCTGGAGCGGCTGGGCTGGCTCTACCTGCCGGAGCAGATGACCGAACAGGTGGACGCGCTGAGCGAGCGGGCCGCCGAGGCCGCGCGCTCCTTCGACGACGTGGTTGTCCTCGGCATGGGCGGCTCGAGCCTCGCCCCCGACGTCTTCCGGCATACCTTCGGCGTGATCCGCGGACATCCGCGCCTCCACGTCCTCGACACCACGGATCCGGCCACGATCCTCAGCCTGCGCAACCGGATCGACCCCCGCCAGACGCTCTTCATCGTGGCGAGCAAGTCCGGCACCACCATCGAGACGCTCTCGCATTTCGCCTACTTCTGGCAGGAGGTGGAGGGTGCGGGCAGCAGGCGGCCCGGCCGCAACTTCGCGGCCATCACCGATCCGGGGACTCCGCTCGAAAGGCTCGCAGGCGATCGCGAGTTTCGCTGGACGATCCTCAACCCGCGCGACATCGGGGGCCGCTACTCGGCACTCTCCTACTTCGGTTTGATACCCGGAGCCGTGCAGGGGATCGACGTAGCCGGACTGCTCGACCGGGCCCAGGAGATGGCGCACTCGTGTGATGCCCCGGTGCCGGTGGAGAAGAACCCCGGGGTCTGGCTGGGCGCCGTGCTCGGCCAGATGGCCACCATCGGGCGCGACAAGCTGACGCTGATCATGTCGCCCAAGGTCGAGGCGTTCGGCTACTGGCTCGAACAGCTGGTGGGCGAGAGCACCGGCAAGGCTGGCAAGGGCATCGTCCCCATCGAGGGAGAACCGGTGGGAGCGCCCGACGTCTACGGGGAGGACAGGGTGTTCGTGTACACCCGGCTGCTGGACGACCCGGACAACGACGCCGTCCAGCAGCTGGAACGCGCCGGTCACCCTGTGATCACGCTGACCATGCGGGACCGGTTGGACCTGGGCGCGGAGATCCTGCGCTGGGAGCTGGCGAGTGCGGTGGCCGGCTCCGTGCTGGGCGTGGATCCCTTCGACCAGCCCGACGTCCAGGAGACGAAGGACAGCGTGATGCGCGTCCTGCAGGAGCTCCAGGCGGAAGGGAATCCGGCAGATACCGAGGCGGTGGCCGCTGCCGAGGCGGCCCCTGCGGTGGCGGAGCTGCTGCGACAGGCCAGGCCGAACGGCTACCTGTGGATCATGGCCTACACCGCGCCCAGCTCGGCGTCGGAATCGGCGCTGCGTCAGATCCGCGAGCGGGTGCGGGGAGCGACCAAGCTCGCCACCGGGGCGGGCTTCGGCCCTCGCTTCCTGCATTCCACGGGCCAGCTGCACAAGGGCGGCCCGCCCACGGGCCTCTTCATCCAGGTCGTGCAGGAGGACACCAAGGACGTCGAGATTCCAGGGGAGCCCTACACGTTCTCCGCCCTCAAGCGCGCGCAGGCGCTGGCCGACCTGAGGTCGCTCGAGGCGCACGGCCGCCGGGTGCTGCGGGTGAGCCTGGGCCACTCCTCGAGCGCCGGCTGGAAGGCCCTGGCGGCTGCGATCGACCAGGCCCTCCCGTAATGAGAACGACGAATTCCTTCCCCCGACTGGGGGAGGGAATCTTGCCATGAGTCCCGAACTGGGCACGCAGACCGAGAATCCGCTGGCGGAAGGACTGAGCGAGTATCGGTCCGCCGACCCCGCCCTGATGGTGCTCTTCGGGGCGACCGGCGATCTGAGTCAGCGCAAGCTGCTGCCGGCGCTCTTCAACCTGGCCCGCAACCGCCTGCTCCCGATGGGCTTCATGCTGGTTGGGGCCGCGCTCGACGATCTCACCGAGGAGCAGTTCCGGGACCGCGCCGCGGAGAGCATCAGTACGCATTCCCGGACCCAACCGGTCGACGAGGACACGCTGTCCGCCTTTCTAAAGGACCTGACGTTCATCCGGGTCGACTTCTCCCGCGCCGAAGACTTCGAGCGGCTGCGGGCCCGCCTGGAGGAGCTCGACCGGAGCCGTCACACGGGTGGCAACGTCGTCTTCTACTGCGCCACGCCGCCACCGACCTATCAGATGATCGCGAAGCAGCTCAAGGAGTCCCATCTCAACCGCGGGAGCGGCTACCGCAGGATCATCGTGGAGAAGCCGTTCGGGACCGACCTCCGGTCGGCGCACGAGCTGAACGGCGTCCTCCGGTCGGCCTTTCCGGAGAACGCGCTCTACCGGATCGACCACTACCTCGGCAAGGAGACCGTTCAGAACATCCTGGCCTTCCGGTTCGCAAACTCCATCTTCGAGCCCGTGTGGAACTGCCAGCAGGTCGACCACGTCCAGATCACCGTGGCGGAGCCGCTGGGGGTGGACAGCCGAGGCAGCTACTACGATCGCGCCGGGGCGCTCCGGGATATCGTCCAGAACCACGCCCTGCAGCTGTTGACCCTGGTGGCCATGGAACCCCCGGTCGCCTTTGAGGCGACCAGCGTTCGAGACGAGAAGGTCAAGGTGCTGAAGCAGGTCCGCCCGATCGTCACCGACGAGATACCCTCGCACACCGTCCGCGGGCAATACGAGGAAGGCTGGGTGCTCGGAGAGAAGGTTCCCGGCTACCGCGAGGAGGAGAGAGTCGCGCCGGACTCGCAGACGGAGACCTTCGCGGCCGTCAAGCTCTGGGTGGACAACTGGCGCTGGTCCGAGACACCGTTCTACATCCGGACCGGCAAGCGCCTGCCCAAGTACGTGACCGAGATCCGGGTCCAGTTCAAGCGCCCACCGCATCTGACCTTCGGGCGTGAGGCCACGCGTGAGCTTGAGGCCAACTCCATAACCCTGCGAATCCAGCCCGAGGAGGGCATCTCGCTTCGCTTCGGCGCCAAGGTGCCGACTGCCGGCGTGGTGCTCCGGAGCGTGAACATGGACTTCCTGTACACCTCCTCCTTCCTGGTGGACGCGCCCGACGCCTATGAACGGCTGCTGATCGACTGCATGCTGGGCGACCCCACCCTGTTCACACGCTCTGACGAGGTGGAGACCGCCTGGAGGTTCATCGACGTCATCGAGGAGAGCTGGAGCCACGGCGACCCGCGGCTCGAGACCTACGCCGCTGGCAGCTGGGGACCGCTCTCGGCCGACGTGCTGATCGGTTCGGACGGCCGGAAGTGGCACCACCCTTGATCGCTCGGCCCGACGAGGCACGAGTCGGATGAGCGCCGTCGGCGAGGAGCGCGTCAGCACCCGGAGCTGGACGGCCGACGGCGTCGACCTGGGCCGGGTGGCCACTGAGCTGAGCAGGCTCCACACCGAGCTGACCCACGCCCAGACCGGCCAGGACGAGCATCCCCACCCGCGCAACTGCGTGATGAACCTCATCGTCGCGGTGAGCGACGCGGAGCAGGAGGAGGCGGTCGACCGCGCGGTCCAGGCCGTCGCCGCGGGGCACCCCCTGCGCGCCATCATCCTTCATCGCAGACCGGCCGACGGGGAGGGGCTCGACGCGGAGATCACGACACACGCTCACCAGCTGGTCCGGGGCCGGTCGGTGCAGCTGGAGCAGGTGACCCTGAAGGTCCGGGGCCAGGCCGCCGAGCACACCGCCAGCCTGGTGGACCCGCTGCTGGTTCCCGACGTCCCCACCTATCTCTGGTGGACCGGCACGCCTCCGCTCGCCGAGCAGGGCCTGCGCGACGCGCTGGCGGCCACCGACGCCCTGATCGTGGATTCGGCCCAGTTCGAGAACCTGGTCCAGGCATTCCTCGACCTGGCCGCGCTGGCCGAGCGGCTGGGCGGGAGGCTCGGCTTCGTGGACCTACGCTGGGTGAGGCAGAAGCCCTGGCGCGAGACGCTCGCGCAGTTCTTCGCGCCCGAGGCCCGGCGCGAGATGCTCATGGGACTGGAGCGCGTCGTCATCGAGTCCATCGGCGAGGGGGCCGCCGGGCGGGTCGGCGGGATGCTGCTCGGCGGCTGGCTGATGGCAGCGCTGGACTGGCACCTGACGGACGCGACCAGCTCGACCCATGAGGGCGGAGAGGTCCTCCTCAAGAGGACGGACGGCCGGATGATCCAGCTGACCCTGCGGGCGGTCGAACAGGCGAATCTCGCTCCGGGTGCTCTGCGCTCCGTCCACTTCGACGGGCACGCGGACGGGAAGGAGTTCGCCAAGCACATCGAGATCCGTCCCGACCGCTCGGATCACGCCCACGTCCGCATCGACATCGGCAGGGTCGAGACGCTCCACCAGAGGCTTGCCCTGCCTCAGCCGACGGACTCGACTCTGCTGATGAACGCTCTCTCCGCCGGCCGGCGAGACCGTGTCTACCTTCGCTCGCTCGACGCCGCGGCCAAGCTCGTAGACGCCCTGAGGTGAAAAGGTGAACGCTCGCATCCTGGAGACCCCCGAAGACGTCGCCGCCGCGGCCGCGGAGCTGGTGAAGGAGGCG
>JALYYF010000540.1 GCA_030946725.1 Candidatus Dormiibacterota bacterium | reverse complement strand
CGACCTGATGGTGGAAGACCAGCTCGCCGCGCAGGCATTCTCCGAGCGGTTCGAACGCGACTGGGCGGCGAGCGGCTAGGACGCTATGAAGAAGGTCGAGCTAGGCGTGCGCGCGACGCTGCCAACGCGTCTTCTTGAGCATCTTCTTGTGCTTGTGCTTGCGCATCTTCTTGCGCCGCTTCTTGATTACCGAACCCAACAGAACTCCCGTGCGTGCGTGATTGACGGGTTGGAGAAACCCGGCCGGCGGTTGGCCGCGCCGAATCATACCGTACAGGGGTTCTGCCAGGTCGGCGGCGGCCCGCCGGCCGGCAGAGCGCTCCGGGGGACGGGGCTACGGACCGTCCCTCCGGTCGGCGGTCTGATCGGTCCTAGAATCAGCGCGGATGCACTTCACGGACGCGCACGAGGAGCTCCGCCTCCATGTCCGGCGCTTCCTGGAGCGAGAGGTGGTGCCACACCTCGAGGAATGGGAGGAGACAACCTTCCCGGACGCCATCATGAAGCGCTTCGGAGAGCTCGGCCTGCTCGGGCTCCGCTACCCGCCCGAGTATGGCGGTCAGGGCGGCGACTACTTCTCGGCCGTGGTGCTCTCGGAGGAGATGGCCCGTGCCCACTGCGGCGGCCTGGGCATGGCGGTGGCGGTGCAGGCCGAGATGGCCACGCCTCCGGTCGCCAGGTTCGGCAGCGACGAGCAGAAGCGCCGCTTCCTGGCTCCTGCCATCAGCGGGGACGCGATCGCCGCCATCGCCATGACGGAGCCGGACGCGGGCTCGGATCTGGCAAGCATGCAGACGGCGGCGCGCCGCTATGGCGACGAGTACGTCATCAACGGGCGGAAGATCTTCATCACCAACGGCAAGCGCTGCCACTGGTGTCTGGTGGTCGCCAGAACGGATCTCGAAGCGGGCCACAAGGGCTTCTCCCTCTTCCTGGTCCCCAAGGACACGCCTGGCTTCCAGGTCACCAGGACCCTCAAGAAGCTCGGCATGCACTCGTCGGACACCGCGGAGCTGCTGTTCGAGGACTGCCGTGTCCCGGTCGCCTTCAGGCTCGGCGAGGAAGGCGAAGGCTGGACCAACCTGATGTGGGAGCTGCAGGGCGAGCGCCTGATCGCCGCTTGCGGCCAGGTGGCCGGCGCCCAGGCGACCTTCGACTACGCGATGCAGTACGCCAAGGACCGGGTGGCTTTCGGCCGGCCGATCGCCCGCTTCCAGGTCATCAAGCACCGGTTGGTGGACATGGCCAACAAGATCGCGGCCGTGCGCGCCCTCGTCTACGAGACCTGCGCCGGCTGGGATCGGGGAGACTACCCGGTGCGAGAGATCTCCCAGTGCAAGCTGCTGTCATCCCAGGTCGCGGTAGAGGTGGCGGACGAGGCCATCCAGATCCTGGGCGGCCACGGATACATGGCCGAGTTTCCGGTCGAAAGAGCCTGGAGGGACGCTCGGCTGGCGCGAATCGGCGCGGGCACGGACGAGGTGATGAAGGAGATCATCGCCAAGACCTACGGCCTCTGAGCCGGCACCTAGACGCTGGCGGCGAAGGCGCTGGTCAGCTTCTCCCAGGTGGCGTCCAGGTGCTCGTTGATGACCTTGACCTCGCCAATGACCGGCATGAAGTTGGTGTCACCGTTCCAGCGCGGCACCACGTGAACGTGGACGTGGTCCGGGATGCCGGCCCCGGCGACGCGCCCGATGTTGGCGCCGACGTTGAAGGCCTCGGGGCTCATCACTTCCTCGAGCACCCGGATGGAGCGGCGCGTGAGCTGCATGAGCGCGAGCAGCTGATCGTCGTCCAGCCCGGTGAGGCTGCCCTCGTGGGCGCGTGGCGCGACCATAAGGTGGCCGTTGTTGTAAGGAAAGCGGTTCATCATCGCCAGGGCTTGCGCCTCCCTGTAGACGACCAGGTTCTCCCGATCCTGGTCCGGCGAGCTGTCAAAGGTCCGGCAGAAGAGGCAGCCGGACGGCTGCGGCGCTCCGATGTAGGCCATCCGCCAGGGCGCGAAGAGGTTGCGCATGGTCCCCGACGCTAGCACGCCGGGCCGTCGCGAGGAGGCCCCGCTTGGGTGACCAGGCCGGCATCGGCGTCACGCTTCCCGGCGGTTCGCCCCCCGCGCAGGCGGCGCGCCTGGCGGCCATGGCCGAGTCGGTTGGCTGCGAGGCGGTCTGGGCCCTTGACGTCCGGCGGGACCCCTATCTGCTCAGCGCCGCGGCGATCGGAGCGACCAGCCGGGTCACAGTCGGAACCAACGTTGCGGTGGCCTTCGCCCGCTCTCCCACCGTCACCGCCACGGCGGCCTGGGATCTGGCCGGCTGGAGCGACGGCCGGTTCGTCCTCGGGCTGGGCAGCCAGGTGGGGCCGACGCTGGAGGCACGCTTCGGCGTGACCGCGGACCATCCCGCCGCCCGCATGCGCGACTACGTCAGGGCGGTGCGCGCCTGCTTCGAGGCCTTCCGGAAGGGATACGGAGGATACAGGGGCGACTTCTACACGATCCGCCGCCCTGCCCTGCAGCCCGGAGCGCAGCATCTGGAGCAGGACCCACCGATCTACATTGCCGCGGTCAACCCGTTTATGACGCGGGTGGCCGGGGAAGTCTCAGACGGCCTGGCCGCCCACCCCTTCAGCACCGAGGAGCACCTGGCCCGGGTGCTCCTGCCCGAGCTCGAAGCCGGCGCCCGGCAGGCCGGTCGACCGCGGCCACCGGTCCTCCTGCAGTTGGTGGTGGCGCCCACCCGCCAGGTGGCAGCGGCCCAGATGCTGGCCTACACCGTGCCGGCGTATCGCCGCGTCCTTGACCAATCCGGGCTGGGCGAGGTGGCCGACCGGGTGATGGCCGCTGCACGCGAGGGTCGCCGGGCCCAGGCTCGCGACCTCATCGAGCACCATCTCCTCGACCACCTGGGCGTCATCGTTGGCGACGACGAGGGTTCCCTGCGACGGGGCCTGGAGCGCTGGCGGCCCTACGCCGATCGACTGTCCCTCAGCGTTCCCTGGTTCGGGATGGACGACGCCGAACAGTTCCATGGATTCGAGAGTCTGCTGGAACGTCTGGCAACGCTTCTCAAGGACGCGCACGCGAAGAGTCCGACGGAATAGGTCAGGCGCCTTTCGGGCCACCGGCCGGTTCAATCCGCCGGCTCCCGCCCGCGCGATACTCTTGGATTCAGTGGCGCTCCTGAACGACCAGGTCAAGCAGCAGGTAAGAGAGCGTTTCTCTCAGCGGCTTAGCGGCCCCGTCCAGCTGAAGCTCTACACCCGTCCGGGCACCGGACGCCTGATCCTGCCAAGCGGGCTCGGCTGCGCCACCTGCGATGAGGCTCGGGAACTGGCCGAGGACCTGCAGGCTAGTGCGCCCGACCTCATCAACCTGGAGATCGTCGACGTGACGGTCCAGGACTCCGATGTTCGCGAGCTGCCCACGCTGGCACTTGGTTTCCCCGGTGAGGAGCCGCGAATCCGTTGGCAGGGCCTGCCCGCCGGCTACGAGTTTGCGACGGTGGTGGACGCCATCGAGCGGGTGTCGACCGGGGACCACGGTCTCAGTGAGAGCACGCTGGAAAAGCTGGCCAGGGTCGAAGAGCCGGTGGAGGTGATGGTCTTTGCCACCCCCACTTGACGCTACTGCCCCCAGGCCGTGAGCCTGGCCGACCGTATGGCGATCGCATCTCCGAACATTCATGCGATGACGGTGGAGGCCACCGAGTTCCCGGAGCTGGCTCGCCAGTTTGCGGTGCAGGGTGTGCCGCGGACAGTCGTGAACCGGGGCGGTGCCTTCGTGGGAGCGCTGCCCGAGCAGCAGTTCGTGGCTGCCGTGCTGGACCTCGCCGGGGTGGATGTTCAGCCGGAGGCGGAGGCA
>JALYYF010000451.1 GCA_030946725.1 Candidatus Dormiibacterota bacterium | reverse complement strand
GGCCGGAGAGCACTGACCTACTACACCGGCGAGGACCTCCCCTACTATTGGGCCCTGGCGAGCCGCTTCGCGATCTGCGACCGCTACTTCTCCTCGGCACCGGGGGCGACCTTTCCCAATCGGCTCTTCAGCATCGCCGCCTCGGCGGGCGACTATCGCGACAACCCGCCGGCGATCGACCCTCGCCGGCTGCCCCGGCCCAACCTGGTCGACCGCCTGGACGAGGCCGGTGTCGAGTGGGCCTGCTACATCGCCCATCAGCCCGACGCCCTGTACAACCCCATCGCCTTCTATCCCGAGCGCAAGGACGACCCCCGCGCGAACCGGACCTACCAGGAGTTCCTGGCCGCGGCCGCCACCGGCTCGCTGCCCGCGGTCTCCTGGGTCGTGGGCCAGAACCCGGTGATCGAGCATCCGCCGGCCGCGCCAGGCTGGGGAGAACGCTTCGCCGCGCTCACCATCAACTCGGTCTCGGCCGGTCCCGCCTGGCGGGAGACGGCGCTGCTCTTCACCTACGACGAGCACGGCGGCTTTTTCGACCACGTGCTGCCGCCCGGCGGCCACGCCTCCGGCTTCAGGGTGCCCGCCATGGTCATCTCTCCGTTCACCCGCCCCGGTCACGTGAGCAGCGTTCAGAAGGACCACACCTCGCTGACCGCCTTCGTGTCCGAGGTGTTCGGACTGCGGTCACTCGGCCCGCCCTCCGCCGGCGGCTTCCAGGACTGCCTGGACTTCGACCACGCCGAGACCGACTTCGTCGCCTACCCCAACGATCGCGCTCTGCCCGACTGCCAGCGCCTGGAGCCCTGGGCCGCGGCGCTGCTTGCCAGGCCGGTGCCGGGCGGCGAGGTGGTGGCGCCCCCGGTGGCGCGAGCGCTCTGCCCGAGCCCGGCCATAACCACCCGGTCCCTTGAAATCGGCGCGGGAGCCCTGCTCGCCACCGGTACCGGAGCGGGCGCCGCGGCCGCGGTCCTTCGCCGCCGGCCCGGCAGCCCGCCGGCACCCGAGTAACCCACGGTGGTATCCCGACCAGTGCCGCTCCTCGCCTCCCGGAGCCTGGCGGCGGAGCCCGGCGAGCGACTCCGGCGCACGGTGGCGATGCTGCAGCGGCGAGGCTATGCGCTGCCGCCCGCCCGCCTCGGCGCGCTGTGCATCGGAGGCGCCCTGCCGGCGCCGGCGGTGCTGGAAGCAGTGGCGGGGGACCCCGAACTGGAGCTCGCGGACGGCCTGGTGGTCAGGGGTGGGTCCCGTCCCGCCTCCTCGGTCGCCGAGCGGGCCCGCTGCCACGGCCAGGCCAGCTCGGACTACCTGCCGGCGACGCTCTCCTTCGTCCGCAACCTGGTGACGCTGAGCCCTTATGTGCTCGCCGTCTCGGTCGCGGGGTCCATGGCCTCTGGCGGATTCCGGGCCTCCGACGACGTCGATCTCAACCTGGTCGTGGAGGACGGGCGCCGGCACCTGGCCTACGTGGCACTGAACACGTTGGGTCTCGTCCATGCCCTGCGCTTTCGGGGCAAGCCCGTCGACGCCCACACAGCTCGGCCGCTGGTCCCCCGCCTGATGACCGCCAACCTCATCCTCGAACGCTCGCAATGCTTCCCGCTCGTTCGCCAGGACGAGGACATGGCCTACGAGCTGCTGGTCTCGCAGGCGGTGCACGGGATCGGAGTCTGGCGCGAGGTGGTTGCCCGCAACCCGGGCCTGCTGGACCACTTCCCTCAGCTGGCCGAGAAGCCGGCGCCCTGGGCGATCGAGCCGAGGCAGGGACTGCCGGGCTGGCTCTTTCCGGCTGCCCTCGACGCGCCCGCTCGCCTGCTGGGCGGCGCCGCCTGGAACTACATGCAGTGGACTCGCCGCCGCCGCCCCGAGGCCCTGGCTCGCGTGGCTTACGTACGAGCGACGATGGCGCCCTACGCGCTCTTCGAGGAGCGGAGATGACAGGAGCCGCGCTGGCCGTAATCGCGGTTACCAGCCCGCTGCTCTTCGCCTACGGAGCGAACCTGCTCTACCTCAGCTGGCGGGCGCTCTTTCTCCCTGCCCCGAACGCCCGCCGCCTTGGTCGCGACGGGTCGCTGCCCCAGGTGGCAGTCCAGGTCCCGATCTACGACGAGCGCTAC
Organism: Candidatus Dormiibacterota bacterium; assembly: GCA_030946725.1. Classification (GTDB taxonomy): domain Bacteria; phylum Chloroflexota; class Dormibacteria; order Dormibacterales; family Dormibacteraceae; genus Nephthysia. The sequence continues at coordinate 5,590 of JALYYF010000451.1, read as the reverse complement.
GTCGCCGAGCGCGTGATAGACGCCGTCTGCGCGCTGGAGTGGCCGGGCGACCGACTGGAGGTCCAGGTGCTGGACGACTCGGACGACGAGACCGTTGCCATCGTCCGTCGCGCCGTCGAGCGCTGGCGGGGACAGGGAGCCAGGATCCGCCACGTCCGGCGCAGCGGCCGCAGCGGCTACAAGGCCGGCGCGCTGGCGGAGGGGTTGGCGCAGACGGAGGCCCCGTTCCTGGCCGTCTTCGACGCCGACTTCCTCCCACCCCCTGACTTCCTGCGAAGGACGATGGCGGAGTTCGAGGACGCGCGAGTGGCCTACGTCCAGTGTCGCTGGACGCACCACAACGAGGGCTACTCCTGGTTCACGCGCCTGCAGGCGCTGATGATCGACTTCCACTTCCTGGTCGAGCAGCCGGTCAGGGCCGCGCTCGGCTATCCGACCAACTTCGCCGGCTCGGCCGGCGTCTGGCGGCGGGCGGCCGTCGAGGATTGCGGGGGCTGGAGCTCCAGGACCCTGACCGAGGACCTGGACCTCAGCTACCGGGCCCAGCTGAGGGGCTGGCGCGCCGTCTACAGGGAGGACGTGGCGGTACCCCAGGAGCTGCCCGTGGCGGTCGACGCCTACCGCGCGCAGCAGTCGCGCTGGGCGCAGGGCAGCTTCCAGTGCGCCTTCCGGCTGTTGGGCCCGCTGCTCTGGAGCCGGCTGCCGCCGGCGGTCCGGCTCCAGGGCACCCTCCACCTTCTCGGCTACCTGGCACCCGTGCTGATGCTCATGCAGATCGCCGCCTACCCGAGCCTGCTCCTGGGGACCATGGGCCCGGGCGGCCTCAGCCACGTGGTTCGCCTGCCGCTGGTGGTCAGCCTGATGAGCCTTGCGCCGTTCGTCGGCTTCGCGGTCGCCCAGCGCCGGCGGGGGCGGACCTGGTGGCGGCAGCTTCCCGGCATCGCGTCCTGGGCGGTGGTGGGTTCCGGCACCTCGCTGGCGGTGGCGCTCAGCCTGGTGCGCGCCCTGAAGGGAGGCGGCCACTTCCGGCGAACCCCCAAATACCGAATCGAGCGGCCGGGCCAGGAGTGGGCCGCCGCGGCATACACGACCGCCGCCGAGCCCATCGTCGTCGCGGAGCTTGGCCTGGGGCTGGCGGCCTGCCTCCTGGGCGCAGCCTCGCTGGCCCGCCGTGAATGGCTCCTGGCCCTCTACTCGCTGCTCTTCGCCTCCGGATTCCTCTGCCTCGCGCTGGGCAGCCTCGGCCAGGCGCTGGAGGTGGTCAGCCTGCGCCGCCTGGGTCGCAACCTTCCCGGCAGCCTCTACCGGGCGCGGGGCGGCGTCCTCCTGCTGGCGCTCCCCGCCCTGCTGCTGGTCGCCGTGGCCCAGCTTCCGGACCCATTCGAGGACTCCTATCAGCACTGGCTGATGGCGGCCACGCTGGCTCAGACCGGCCACCTCCGGGACCCGCTGTTCGGCATGCAAGACACCTGGCTGCCGGCGTACCAGGTGCTGGGCGCTGCCGTCCTGCGAGTCACCGGCCTCTGGAACCTCTGGCTGCTCAAGCTGGTGAACGTCGCCCTCGGGCTGGCCACGCTCCACCTTGTCCATGGCCTGGCCGGCTCCGGCCGGCGGGGCAGGTTCGCCGTGGCCCTTCTCGCCCTCAACCCGATCTTTCTGCTGACCGCCACCACCGCCGTCGCCGAGCCGCTGCTGGTGGCCGGGCTGCTCGGAGCGGTCGCCGCCTCGCGGGCGGGCCGGCCCCTGGTCGCCGCCGGGCTGGCCGGGCTCGCCTGCCTCACCGGTACCAAGGCGTGGCTCTGGCTCGTCGCGCTGGCGGCTGTGCTGGTCGTCCAGTGGGCCCTCGCCCGGCGCCTGGCGCCGCTGAGCCGTCGCCTGGCCTGGGTGCTGCCGGTCCTGCTGCTGGCCGGCGTGCTCGAGGCGACCTCCGGCTTCGCCTCTCACTCGGCGGCCAGAGGAGCACTGGAAGCCGCCTCGGCGGCCGGGCGGGGCAGCCTCCCCGCCGCCGGCTCCGCACGCGGCACCCAGTTCCTCTGGTACCTGGCGATCGCCTCGGCTCCGCTGGTTGTGCTGGCTCCCCTGGGGCTGGCTTCCAGCCTGCGCTTCCGGGGGACCCCCACCGACGCCGGCGCCGGCGAGGCTTTCCTGCTCCGAGCCCTCTACCTGCCCTCGCTGCTCTACCTGGCCTGCGTCACCGTGCTGGTCGCCTCCGGCGTGTACAGCGGCAGCCACCGCTACTACTACCCGGCGCTGCCCGCGCTGGCCCTTCTCGCCGCCGCCGCGCTCGATCGCTATGCCACGCCGGTCGGCCTTGCGGCCACGGCTGCAGCCGGGCTTGTCAGCATGGCCTTCGTCCCCGTCTTCAACGGACTAGCCGCCGACAACCGCGGGCTGGTGGCGGCCGGCCAGGCAGCCTCCTCCCTGCCGGGAGCGCTGCTCACCGATTCGCCGGCCGCCGCCTACTGGAGCCACAAGCCGCCGGCCGCCATCTATGGCTCCCGCCAGCTGCCGGCGGACCGCGTTCGCGCCACCGCCTGGCTGCGCACGCGTCAGGTGGACGGGGTCGTCAGCGAGGACATCGACTACTACAAGTTGGGCGCGGTGTTCCCCGGGCTGCCCCAGGGCCGTCCCCAGGGGGGCTTCGTGTTCCTGGGCGACCAGTCCACGTATTCCGTCGCGGGCGGGAAGCGGGTGTTCGTCTACGCGCGCGGCGGCCTTCAGGCCCGGGCCTCGCTCGGGCAGGGCATGGCGCTCGCGGCGGCAGGCGGGGGCGGCGGCGGGAAGACGGCTCCCATCGCGAAGGGCCCGCTGCTCCTGGTCGACGGCGCCGACGTGAGCGGCGAGGGGGTCGGCTTCGGCGTGCCGGCTCTGCACGACGGCGAGGGCTGGCACTACCCTGCGACCTCGCAGTTCGAGGATCTCAGCAGCGGCGGCCAGGTCGCCTGGCGCCGAACCTACGAGCTCGACCTGGCCAGCGGCGACTCCCAGCGCTGGTATTCCCTGCGCCCCGCGCCCAGCCGGGGTCGAGTCGAGGTCACCTACCGCGTGTCCGGGAGATCGCTCGAGGTGCGCGTCGCCCCGCTCGACGTGCCGCCAGGCTGGGACCAGCTGGTCATCCTGAACGAGGGATCCGGCCAGTTCGACGATCTGGCGGATGCGACTCGAACCGGCAGCGGAGGGTTGGCGGCCTGGCAGCCCGTCCACGGCAGCTGGGCCAGGCTGCGTTCCTCCCGCCTGGGTGTGGAGTGGCAGCTGCCCGCACCTCCGCCCGGCGACGGCTTCCTGGCCGGACGCGAGCTGCAGCCGCCGGACCTGAACTGGGCCGGGATCGAATACCGGTTCGGCAATTCGTTCCACGGGTTCACGTACGACGTCAATTTCAGGAGGTCAGGCTGATGGAACGGGCTGACGTCGTCCTCGTCTACCCGCAACGGGCACCGGCCAAGGGGCGGCACTGGATCATGCCGTCGCTCGGCCTCATGTACCTGTCGGCAGCGCTCCGGCAGGCCGGCTACTCGGTGCGCCACGTCGACCACACGTTCCGGGAGCGCGCCGACGTGCTGGCCGAGGTGGAGCGGCTGCAGCCGGCCGTGATCGGCGTCTACTGCATGATCACGATGCAGGACGAGGCCTTCTCGCTGGCCGAGGACCTGCGCGGCAGGGCGTTGCTGGTGGTGGGAGGCCCCTATCCGTCCGGCGAGGTCGAGCCCTTCCTGGACCGCTTCGACCTGGTGGCCATCGGCGAGGGCGAGGAGACGATCGTCGAGATCATGCGGCACCTCGACGACCGGCGTTTCGAGGAGGTCGACGGCCTGGCCTTCCGCCGGGACGGCGAAGTGGTCCGCACGCCGCCCCGCGTGCGCAAGAAGGACATGTCGACCCTGCCCCTCCCCTACCGCGGCGACGTTCCCCACCGCGACTACATCGCCTACTGGAGACGCCACTGGAAGCAGGCCACGACGCCCCTCATGAGCACCCGCGGCTGTCCCTTCCGCTGCGAGTTCTGCCACAAGTCGGTGTTCGGGGACCTCTACAGCCAGCGCTCCTCGGAGTCGGTCGTCGAAGAGATGCGCGAGATCGCCGAGCTGGGCTACGACCACGTCTGGATGTCGGACGACCTCTTCACGCTCAACTACAAGAGGACGATGGAGCTCGCCGGGGCCATCGAGGAGGCTCGGCTGCCCCTGACCTGGGAGTGCCTGAGCCGAGTGACGCGTGTCGACTACGACCTCTTCGTGCAGATGCGCAGGGCAGGCTGCCGGCGCGTCTTCTTCGGCATCGAGTCCGGTGACGAGGGCGTCCTCAAGCAGATGGCGAAGGGAATCACCCCCGAGCAGTCGAGGGCCACCGTCGAGGCCTGCACCCGCGCCGGAATCAAGGCCGCCGGCTTCTTCATGGTCGGCTACCTCGGAGAGACCGAGGACAGCCTCATGCGCACCATCCGCTTCTCTTCACACCTGCCGCTGGACTACGTCAGCTACACCGTCGCCTATCCGCTGCCGGGCACCAAGTTCCACGCCCGCGTCAAGGAGCGCCGGGCGGAGGGCGAGTGGCACTTCGCGCGTCACAACCGCCTCCTCTTCAACTCGGACTTCTCGGAGCGGAAGCTTCGCTTCGCCATCCTGAAGGGCGCGGTCCAGCACCGCCTCCGACGCCTGCACATGAAGCCTCTGGCCAGCGCCTTCGAGCTGGCTACCGACCCGGTGCTCCGCGCCCTCCGCTGATGGGTGCGGACGCCTGGACCAGCGCCTTCCGGATCGCCGTCGGCGGCTTCTGGCTCTACTTCGCGAGCCAGAAGTGGACGGGGGTGGGATGGGTTCGCCCGCTGATCGAACGCTCGCCGCAGGTCAATCCCGTGCCGGGTCTGAAAGAGCTGTTGGCGGCTGTGGTGGCGCCGCACTGGCTGGCCTTCGCGCTCCTGCAGACGGCCGGTGAGACCGCCGCGGCGGCGCTGCTGATCCTCGGCCTCTCCACGCGCCCGGCCGCGCTGCTGGGCCTCTTACTGGCAATCGGCCTCTCTCTGACCATCGCCTTCCTCGACGCCGACGTTGGCAGCCGCTGGCTGTACTACCTGGCGGTGCTGGTCAACGCCCAGGTGCTCGTCGCGGGGCCCGGCCGGCTGGCGCTGGACTCCCGCCTGGCCGGTCGCCGCTGGCGACGGCCTTGAAGGCGGCGGTCGCCGGAGGCCGGCTGGCCGGGAATGCAGGCTGGCCGCGCGGTCGCTTCGTGGCCGAGAGCCTCGCGCTCTCCCTCCTGCTGTTCGGCGCCGGGCTGGCCGTCCACGAGGCGGCTCACCTGGCCGTGATCCGGGCCCTCGGCAACGACGGCATCCTGCTGGTGCGACCCTGGCAGATCGGGCTCGGAGGCTGGTCCATCTACGGCCTTCACGCTCAGCCGGCGTCTCCCCTCGGCCCCGCAGAACAGCTGGTGGTCAACTTCGCCGGTCCTTTCCTGGCGGCACTACCGATGGCGCTGCTGCTGACTCGCGTCGAGAACCGAGCGGCCCGCACCGCCCTGGTTCTGAACGTCGGGGTGCTGCTCTTCTACGCCCTGATCGAGTCGCTCTATGTCGTGCTGGAGTCTGGACTGG
>JALYYF010000446.1 GCA_030946725.1 Candidatus Dormiibacterota bacterium | reverse complement strand
CGGAGATCATGGAGCGGAGCCTTGTCCACCAGGGCCGTAAGCACTACTTCATCGTGGAGTTCGCGCAGCGCCCGGGCCAGCTGCGGCGCTTTGTCGACCTGGCCCTCGGACCGACCGACGATATCGTCCGCTTCGAGTACATGAAGAAGACGAACAAGGAGCGCGGCGCGGCGCTGATCGGGATCGAGCTCAAGAGCCGGGCCGACCTGGAGCCGCTGTTGGTGCGAATGGGCGAAATTCAGCTCAACTGGCGGCTGCTCAGCAGTGAAGAGCTGCTGTACGACTATTTGATTTAGTACCCCCTCCCCACCCCTCCCCGCACGGGGAGGGAGAGTTTGGGGGCCTCCCCGCGTGGGGGAGGGAGAGTTTGGGGGCCTCCCCGCGTGGGGGGAGGGAGAGACGTGCCGGTCGGTCAGCGGGACATCGAAATGGCACGCCCGACCTGTTCTCGCACGAATAGTCTGGCCTTGCCACAATGCGAGCCTAGCGCGCGCCGACCGGGTCTGAGCGCGCGGGCTAGAGTTTGTAGAGGCGGCGGGCGTTCTCTTCGAAGACCATTCGGGTCGTTGTTTCCAACCAGGCCTGATCCACGCCGAGCTGTTCGAGGCGGCCCTCAACCTCAGTCCAGGCTTCTTGGGTCAGGGTGGCAGCGAACCAGTAGGTTTCCGGGATGCCGAAGCCGTCGGTGGCGGCCAGCACCTTTGCCGCGGGAGCCAGCTCCACGAGGCGGAGAAGGCGGTCGGCTATCCGGGCCGGGGCGAAGATGTTGAAGAGCGAGAAGTCGAGGTGGACGCGCGGGCGCGCCGCCGCCAGGTAGGCCGCCTCCTCATGGTAGGGAAACGAGCCGTGGATCAGGACCACGTCTGCCGCCGTCCCCTCCGGTGTGCGGAGCAGCTCCTCCAGGAGAAGCGGGTTGGCCTCCGCCAGGCGAATGTCGGAGTCGCCGAAGCCGGTGTGGAACTGGAATGGGAGGCCGGACTCGGCGGCGAAGCCCAGGGCCTTCCTGAGCAGGAGGTCGCGCAGCGGCTTGGCTCGCCGCCTGATTGGACCGGTCTGCTTCAGGGACTCGGCGGCCTCGCGCTCGCCGACGTCGGGGTCCACGGCCAGGCCGGTGCGGTAGGCGACGATCGTCTTGAGACCTTTCCAGCCCTCTGACCGCCGCTCCTCCAATGTCTCTTCGAAGCGCCTGACCAGCTCTTCGAGCCCCAGGCCCTCCTCAAGCAGCCGATCGACCACCGTGTCGATGCGCTGGAGGAGGTGGATGCGGCACCCGGTCAGCGCCTCGTACTCGGCGACGCGGTGCTCGGCACCGGGCGGCCATGCCGGGTCCATGACGATCTCGGTGATCCCGGCGTCGGAGAAGAGGCCGCGAACGTAGGCCGGGTAGTCGCGCGAGGCCTCCTCGCGGGCTGCTTCCACCTCCTCCACCGCCACCTCCAGGCGTGCGGCCAGCCGCGCGCGGAGCAGCGCCTGCCACAGGAAGCTGGGCCGGACCAGCTCGCGGAACTGCTCCGCGTCCGGAGCGTCGACGAGGTCGAGGCTGACGTGCGCGAGGTCGAGCGGCCCGGGCTCCAGCGCGAAGGGGTGCCCGTGCTCGTCGATCATCCGGAGGCGGCTCGACGCCTGCCCTCGATGAGATCGAGGAAGGCCTGGCGCGGTGGATGGAAGACGTCCACCTGGAGGCAGCTCCCGTCATGAGTCCGTGCCCCGTGCGGGACGTTGGGTGGAATCAGCGCCGCCTGGCCAGGCCGCAGGGTCCGCGTCTGGTCGCCCAGCTCAACCTCCAGCTCGCCCTCCAGCACGAAGAGGATCTGCTCCTCCTTGTGCGCGTGCCTGGGCGCCTCGGTGTGCGGCTGGTAGCGGACGAAGTTGACCATCACGTCCTTGCCGATCAGCGACCGGAAGACCAGGCCGGGCAGGAACTCGACCGGCTCGACGTCGACCTCGGTGTCGACGAAGCGTCCCGGTTCCGTGGCGACCGCCTCCGGATCGAGCCGAAAGTACTGTGCGCCCTCGTCCATCCCTTGCTCCATCAGCCCGGGTACTCCCCGCGCTCGACCGGCTCGGTCTCGTCGGTGGGCTGCAGCTCCGGGTGCTTGTAGCGCGGGTGCCAGTCGAAGCCCTGCCAGGTCGTGATCTTGCGCGGCACGATCTTGAAGGTCCAGCAGGGCTCCATGTTGACCGAGCCGCGGTATTCCTTGGCGCGCTCTCCGAGATAGCGCGGGCCCGTATAGCGCTCGCCGATCCGGTTCCACACGGATGGCTCGCCGTTGTCGAGGTATGGCCCCACGGCGGCCTCGACGACCACCGCGGTGCCCTCGCAGATCACCTTTCGTATCGGCGGCTCGGGCTCGTCGACCACCAGGCAGACGCGCGGATCCCGCGCCATGTGGTGCGCCCAGGCCGAGCGCTCCCTTGGCACCACCCAGAAGGCGACGCCGTCCCAGTGGTACCAGGTGGGAACCACGTAGGGACTGCCGTCCGGCTTCACGCAGGCCACGCGCGCCAGCCAGGGGCCGGCCAGGAACTCTTTCATCTCCTCGCGCGTCATGGCGCCGATCCGCTCTCCCCTCCAGCTCACTTTCAGACCTCCTCGTTGGCGATGCCGCCAGGCAGTGGGCCCCTCGGGCTCGACCCGCTCACCATGCGGCATCATTGGGAACTGGTGGCTGGCCATGTGTGAGATCCTCGCGGTCGCTGGCGAGCGGCCGCTGAAGCTGGGCGCGCTGCTGGCGTGGGCCGGCGAGCTCGAACGCCTGGGGATCGCGGGATTCGGCTGGGGCGTGGCCTGGGCAGGCATCGACGGCGACGTGCACTGCCATCGAAACCCGAGCAGCCTCGCGGGCGACGTAGAGGCGATGCTCGCCCTGCGGGACACGACCGCGATCAGCGCCCTGATCCACCTGCGCCGGCCGTCGCGGCTCTCTACCGTCCAGGAGGCCGACACGCAGCCCTTCTGTGACGAGGCCGGCCGCTTCGCCCTCGTGCACAACGGCAGCTTCGAGCGAGACGGCGAGTTCAGGGGCCGCTTCGCCGGCAGCCTTCGCGGGCGAGCCGACAGCGAGGTCGGCTTCCGTCTCTACCAGTCGCTCCTCGAGGAGCAGGACCCGCTGCCCGCCCTGGTGCGGGTCCACCGCACCCTCGGCGGCACCGCCAACCTGTGCGCGCTCCTGCGCGGCGGGCAGCTCGCCGTCTGCGCGGCTCACCCGCACAACGCGATGCGTCGTTTCCGGCTGGACGGCCTCACGGTGGCCTGCACCAGCCTGCACTTAGACGACGAGTCCGTGTTCGACCTGGTCTTCCCCGAAGCCAGTGACCGCGAGCTGCTCGACGTCCAGGTCGTCACGCTCGTCCCGGGCGGCCCGCCCGTGACCACGCGGAAGTCTCCAGGCTAGAAGACCTCGAAGTACTCGCGGTGCTCCCAGTCGGTGACGTAGGACAGGAAGCGCCGGATCTCGCATTCCTTCACCATCAGGATGTAGTCGACGAAGGCGTCGCCCAGCCGGTCCCGGAACAGCCGGTCCTCCTTGAGCGCGGCGACCGCCTCCATCAGGCTGCCGGGCAGCGGCGGCATGTCCTCTGAGTAGGGCTCCTCGCTGAGCGGCGGCGGCTCGATCTTCTTCTCCACACCATCCATCCCGCTGATGATCTGCGAGGCCATGTAGAGGTAGGGGTTGGCGGTCGGCTCTCCCGCCCGGTTCTCCAGATGCGTGGTCGTATCTCCGGGTCCGCCGATCACGCGGAGGAAGGCGCCCCGGTTCTCGTAGGCCCAGCTGATACGGCTGGGAGCGAAGGAGTTGGGCTGGAAGCGCTTGTAGCCGTTGATGGTGGGTGTGGTGAAGATGGAGGCGCCAGCGGCGTGCTCGAGCACTCCTCCCGCGAAGTGACGGCCCAGCTCGCTGAGCGGACCCTCGCCGTCCTCGCCGACCATGAAGACGTTCTCGTCGCCGCCCGTCTTGTAGAGCGACTCGTGCAGGTGCCAGCCGCTGGAGAAGAAGTTGGCCAGCGCCGGGCGGGACATGAAGGTGGCGTGGTACCCGTTCTTGCGGCAGATCTGCTTGGTGGCCGTCCGGAAGAGGATCATGCTGTCCGCCGCGTCCAGGCCGGTCATGGGAGCGAAGGTGAACTCGGTCTGGCCCGGCCCCCACTCGTCCTCGATCGTGCGCAGCGGCAGGCCCACGGCCTGCAGGTTCTCGGTCAGCAGCTGGAGGATCGGCTCGATCTCGGCGTTCCTGCTCTCGGTCAGGTACTGGAAGCCGTGCGCGATGGTGCTCACTTTCGGCGCCGAGGGCGGCCAGCCGGAGTGTTCCGGCGTGAGCATCGGATCTTCCAGCTTTGTGATGTAGAACTCGACCTCGAGCCCGGCGGTGTAGTCGTAACCGGTCTTGCGCAGGTCCTCCACCAGGCCGCGGAGGATCTCCCGGGTGGAGAACGGCACCGGCTTGCCGTTGGCGAAGTACATGTCGCAGAGCACCCAGCCCGTCCGGTCCGCCCAGGGCAGGACGCGAAAGGTGGTGGGGTCGGGCACCAGGATGACGTCCGGATAGCCGGTCATCTCCGGGATGCCGAAGCCGCCGCCCGGGGCGAACAGCGGCACGATGATGTTGTTGGTGGTATCCATGATCAGTACGGCGCTCTGGAAGTCCTTGCCGTTGCGCAGCGCGGCGGCAAAGCCCTCCACGGTCAGGGTCTTGCCTCGAGCGATGCCGTGCTGATCGGCCCAGGAGACGCGCACCTGCCGCAGCCCTTTCTCACGGACTTCGGCCTCGATCCTCCTGGCCGCGTCCTTCTGCTCGTCGCTCCACAACCCGTGGCGCTCGACGAAACCCACCTTGCCGGTGCTGACGTCCACCTCGCTCGTCGTCATTCCTTCCCCCCGTGCGACGCCCTCCGCGGGCGATGAGTAACGCCCATAGATGATTGCAGCGAAGGGCGGTGCCCGACCGGCAAACTCCGTTCGATTGCCAGGCTACGAAAGCTCGGTAGAGGAAAAACGGTCTATCCCCCGCGAAGTCTGGGGAGAGAGAGTGCGCAGCCGTTCCATGAAGTCGATGGAGGTGGCCAGTCCCCCCGCGAAGGCCGGGAGGTGGAACCTCTCGTTGGCCGCGTGCATGCGATCGTCTGGAAGCGCGAAACCCATGAGCGCGACCGGGGCTCCGAGCACCTCCATCAGGTCGTTGACCACCGGTATCGTTCCGCCGGAGCGGACGAAGACCGCATCCACGCCGAAGCCGGCCCGGTAGGCGGCGCTCGCGGCCAGGCTGACCGGATGCCGCCGGTCCAGAACCGCCGGCCTCGCGCTGCTCGTCACTGCGAGCCGGACCTCCATCCCGGGCTGCCCCTGGCGCTGGAGGTGCTGCCGCAGGAGCCTCTCGACCCCCGCCGGCGACTGGTCGGGAACCAGCCGGAAGCTGAACTTCGCCGCCCCGGAGGCCGGGATGACGGCCTTGCCGCCCGCGCTTTGATGACCGCCGGAGATCCCGTTGACCGTCAGCGCGGGGCGCACCGAGACGCGCTCGTAGGCCGTGAAGCCAGGCTCCCCCCAGCCGCTGTCCACCCCGGCAGCGACCAGCAGCTTGCCGTTCGAAGGCCCCTCGGCGGCCATGAACCGCCTCTCCGCAGAGGAGACACGCCGCACGGAGTCGTAGAAGCCGGGCACCGCGACCCGGCCCTGGCTGTCGTGCAGCCGTGCCAGGATCCCCGCCAGCACCTCGAGCGGGTTCCGCACCATCCCCCCGAAGGCGCCGGAGTGGAGTTCGCCCGAGCTTCGGCTGACGCGGAGTTCGCAGGCCAGCGAACCCCGCAGCGAGTAGGTGACCGCGGGGATTCGGGGTCCAAGCATCCGGGTGTCCGAGACCACCACCGCATCGGCCGCCATCGCCCCCCGATTGCTCTCGAGGAGGCGGCGAAGACCGGGGCTTCCCACCTCCTCGCCGCTCTCGAAGAGGACCCTGACGTTCACTGGCAGCCCCAGCCCGGAGGCCAGGAAGCACTCGATCGCCTTGACGTGGACGAAGAGCGGTCCCTTGTCGTCGCTGGCGCCCCTCCCGTAGAGGTCCCGCCCTCGGATCGTGGCCTGGAACGGTGGCGTGAGCCACTCCTCGGCGGGGCCCGGCGGCTGCACGTCGAAGTGGCCGTAGACGAGCAGCGTCGGCAGCTCCGGCACCGCGATCGCCTCCCCGTAGACCACGGGATGGCGCCCGTTCTCCAGGATCTCGACACGCGGCATGCCCGCCTCCCGCAGCTTCCCGCCCAGCCACTCGGCGCACGCCGCGATGGCCGGTTGCTGTTCGGGCGCTGAGCTGACCGTCGGAAAGCCGACGAATTCGCGCAGCTCGGCCACGAAGCGGGGCATCTGCCGACGCCCGAACTCCAGGGCGGGACGGCTCAAGCGGGCAGCCGCGTGGACCGCCTATCCGCCCCGATCAGGCGCAGCAGGTTGCCCCCGGTGACCATCCGCTCGGAATCGGGTGCCAGGCCGAGCAGCCGGATCCGCTGCAGCTCGTTGGCGGGATGAAGCCAGGGCCCGTCGGAACCGAATATCAGCTTGCCCGGGCCGGCCCTGCGCACCGCGCGCACCAGGTAATCGAACCGTCTGACCCCGCTCGTGTCCGCGTAGACGTTGGGAAGCCTGGACATCAGGTCGATCACCTGGCCGTGAGCCCGGAAGTCGTCGTTGAAGCTTCCCAGGTGAGCCACGATGAAGGCCACCTCCGGGTACTCCGTGGCCGCCATCTCCACCAGGTTGGTGCGGGCGGCGACGTCGTAGAGCACCGGCAGCTGCCAGCGCCTTGCGGCCTCGCAGACCTCTCGCGTCGCCGGCGCGTCTATGGCGTGCACCTTCAGGCCGCGACAGCCAAGCCGGCGGACCGCCTCCGACACCATCTCGGCGACGCGACCGGCGTCTCGCCTGGCATGGACGCAGGCAAAAGAGACGAGGCGGCCCGGGTGCCGGGCGGCGATCTCGGCAACCTCTCGGTTGGCGAGTCGGTAGTCCCCGTGAAAGGGCGCCAGGATCACGGTCTTCGCGATCCCGGCCGCGGCCGCCCGCCGGAGGTAGGAGTCGAGCGGGGCCGCCGTGTTCCAGGGGGCGGTCAGGCCGTCGCCGCGCCCGGCGTGGCAGTGGCCGTCGACTACCATCGCCTCCAGCTCTCTAGCTCACTCGCGTCCCCATCACGGAGCCCCCGGCCGTAGGAGGACGCGTCCGTTGCCGCTCGGCCGCCGGTTGGCAGACCGCGGCGCACTTGCGGGCCGGCCGCTGGGCGGGATGCCGGGCGGGACGCCTGGCCGGGGGACACGGACCGGGCGACGTTCCAGCGGCATCACGTGCTGCTCGGGCATGCGCCTGGCCAGCCCTATCGACTGGGCGCTGGTCAGCCATTCTTCCGCGTACTCCGCCACCTCGAGGAGAAGGGCTTCGAACTGCGCTCGCTGCG
>JALYYF010000405.1 GCA_030946725.1 Candidatus Dormiibacterota bacterium | reverse complement strand
GGGACGACCGCCTCCTAGGCGGCACCGAGGGCGGCGGCTACGCTCCGGCCGACAAGTCGGCGCTCGAGGATGCGCCGTGGGCAAAGGCACACGCACGCAGGAGAGAGGGATGGAGTCGCAGCAGAGGCCACCGAGGCTACGACCGTTTCGGTTGTGGCTCGGGCTGATCGCCGCCGTCGCGGTCATCCTGCCGTCATTCACGGCCACCGCGCAGGCGCAGGCGGCGCAGACGCTGGCCCCCGCGATTCGTGCCGCGACACCTCCTCCCACCAGCAGCGTGAAGCTGCAGGTGCAGTCGGCACGCAACAGCACCTCAGGGGCGCGTAACGCGCCCCGAGCGCTGCAGAACATCGGCAGCTACAAGTGGCTGATCAACCTGGACAACACCGGAAGGCCGGACCTGGGCAGGGACAACCCGCTCTGCCATCCGAGCACCAACGCACCAGGCGGAGCGACGCCCAACGGCTATCCGCAAGGCTGCACCTGGCCTTCAGTGCGCTACGCCGTGGCCAGCCCCGTGATCAGCGAAGGCACGCAGGCCGACTGGAACCGCACCAAGGCACTGCCGACCTTCGATGGCACTCGCGGCCTCCCTGACAAGTGCGACGCGAATGGATATCCGATCAAGGGCAACAACCCTGTCGCCATGACGGCAGTGCCCTGCAAGTACCTGGTCTCGGTCACCGCCAACGGCTACCAGCTCGGCGGCGCGCACTTCACCGTCCCGAACCAGGGCGGGCTGATTCGCGTCTTCCTCAACCCTTACCCGGTACCTCTGGGAACCGTCCGCATCAAGGTCTTCAACGACAACGGGCCGACGGACGGCACCTACGACGAGCAGACCGAGAAAGGGATGGCCAGCTTCCTGGGCCTGCTGAGCGATTTCGACGGCCAGGTGTCCCAGGACTACTTCGGCAACCCGCTGTGCACTGAGTACAAGACCAACACGGCGGGCCAGGTGATCCTGGACGCCAGCGGAAGGCCGACGCCGGTGCCGGTGCACGACCCGGCTCCGCCCGATCCCAAGAGTGGGTACTACAACCCGACGGTGCCGGGGCGATGCCTCAGCGACACCAACGGCGACATCGTCATCCCCAACCTGGCGCCGAACCACTACACGGCCGAGGTGACGCCGCCGGACGCCGACAACACGCCCGGTCACCGCTGGATCCAGACCACCACCCTGGAAGGCAACCACGACCACGACGTCTGGGTCATGCCCAGCGGCACCGGCCTGGACACGGAGCTGGTCGTCGGCGGCGAGGCGGTGCCCTGGGTGCAGTTCGGTTTCTCCCGTGAGGCGCCGCAGCCGGACACCTGGGCCTGCCCTTCCGGCGGGATCCCCAACCAGACGCCGGGCTGCGGACAGATCAAGGGCCAGCTTTTCGGCGCTATCCCCTACGTGCCTGGCGTCGGCGGCCTGCCGGGCGTCGGCGGCGCCAACGGCAGCTCAGGCATGAAGCTGGACCGCCCCATCGACCGCGGCTGGGTCGCTCTCAACAGCTTGGACGCCTCGACCGGGGACTTCGACCGGCAGGTCGCCAGCATCCCGACCGACAAGAACGGCTACTTCACCTTCAACAACGTCCCCGACGGCGACTACTTCGCGACCATCTGGGACGAGCCGCAGGAATACGCCCTGGACCGCTTCAACGTCACCATCTCGCACGGCCAGGTGGTGGACATGGGCGTGCTCCCGCTGCTCGGGTGGTTCAGCCACATCTACGGCCACGTCTTTATCGACACCAACGGCAACGGCCGCCAGGACCCGGGCGAGAACGGGCTCTTCCACGCCTTCGTCCAGAACCTGAACCGCACCAACAACGCGATGGAAGGCGGCATCAACACCACCCAGAGCGACAACAACGGCTTCTACGACTTCAAAGAGGCGTACCCGCTGGGCCTGATGTCGATCAACCAGTTCTTCAACACCCGCTTCAAGACGACCGGCGTCACCTGGCAGGCCTGCAACGACCCCCAGGAGCACTCGATCCGTGCGCCGATGGTCGACGTCAGCTATCTGCCGATCATCGGTCACTGCGGCCGCCTCGACTGGGGCGTGGTGCCCTACGACGCGGCCGGGAGTGGGGACAACGGCGGGATCGTCGCCACGATGCTGTATGACGAGATCCGGACCAAGTACAACGCCCGCCAGGCGCAGTCGTACGACTACCAGACCGGCATTCCGGGCTTCCGCTTCGAGCAGTACACGCCGGTGAAGGGCAGCGGCCCCGGCGGCACGGATCCCCTCACGGGATACGCCCTCA
>JALYYF010000395.1 GCA_030946725.1 Candidatus Dormiibacterota bacterium | reverse complement strand
GATGGACGGACGCGTGGCGACCCTGGTGCTCGATCGCCCGGCCAAGCTGAACGCGCTGACACCGGAGATGCTTCGCGAGCTCGCGCGCCACCTCGAGGAGGTCGAGGCCACGGCGTCAGTCCATCTCGTGCTGGTGCGCGGCGCCGGCCAGCGTGTCTTCTGTGTCGGAGCCGACATCGGGCGCTTCGCGGACCTGGCCCCGGTCGAGATGTGGCGCGCATGGACGGCCCTCGGACACGCCGCCTTCGAGCGTCTGGCGCGCCTCCGGCAGCCCGTGATCGCCGTCGTCCACGGAGACGCGTTCGGCGGCGGCCTGGAGCTGGCGCTGGCGGCTGACTTCCGCCTCGTGGCCGACCACGCGCGGCTGGGGATGCCAGAGGCCGGGCTGGGAACGGTGCCGGGCTGGGGCGGTACCGAGCGGCTGGTCCGCCTCGTCGGCCGGACACGCGCGAAGGAGGTCGTGCTCGCGCGCAGGTTCCTGGACGCCCCGACGGCCATGGACTGGGGGCTTGCCAACCGGGTAGTCCCCGCTGCCGACCTTGCGAGCGCGGTCGAGGACCTCAGCGATCAGCTCCTGGGCGGGGCCCCGATCGCGGTGCAGATCGCCAAGCAGTTGATCGACGCCGCCGACGACGGCGCCCCGAGCCGGATCCTCGAGCCGCTGGCCGGCGGCCTGGCGGCGGCCACGGCGGATCTGACAGAGGGAGTCGCCGCATTTCGCGCGCGGCGAAGCCCGAACTTCGAGGGCCGCTGACCGCGGCCACCACCCAATGGATTGCGAGGAGTGGGCCAGATGACCGCAAGCAACACATACGTCGACCGGCTGATGCTCATCGACGGCAGCGAGGCCGAGACATTGACCGGCAGGCGCTTCGAGCGATCCAGCCCCGCCCACGACACCCCGGTCGCCAGCTACCCACAGGCCGGCGCCGGGGACGTCGACCTGGCCGTCAAGGCCGCACGCCGCGCGTTCGACGCCGGGCCCTGGCCGCAAACGCCGGGGGCCGAGCGCGCGCATGTGCTGATGCGTGTTGCCGAGCTCCTGCGACGGGACATCGAGGAGCTGGCCCGCACGGAGGTGCTCGAGAGTGGCAAGCCGATCGTCCAGGCCCGCGGCGAGGTCGAATCCACGGCGGGGCTCTGGGAATATGCAGCCACACTCGCCCGGCACTCCTACGGTGAGGCGCACAACATGCTCGGCCCGGACGTGCTGGGACTGGTCGTCAACGAGCCGGTCGGCGTCGTGGCCATGATCACGCCCTGGAACTTCCCCCTGTTGATCGTCAGCCAGAAACTGCCCTTCGCCCTGGCCGTGGGGTGCACCGCGGTCGTCAAACCCAGCGAGCTCACCCCGGGAACGACCCTTCATCTCGCGCGCCTGCTGGGCGAAGCCGGCCTGCCCGACGGCGCCGTCAACGTGATCACCGGCGACGGCGAAGCAGGCGCGGCGCTCTGCGGTCACCCCGACGTGGACATGATCTCGTTCACCGGTTCCACTCAGGTGGGGCGCCTCATCGGCCGGACTGCCGGTGAGCAGCTGAAGAAGGTCGAGCTCGAGCTCGGCGGCAAGAACCCACAGATCGTCTGTGCGGACGCCGACCTCGACGTGGCGCTCGACGCCGTCGTCTACGGGGCGGTCTTCAACCAGGGCGAATGCTGCAACAGCGGGAGCCGGATCCTGGTCGAGGCCACGATCGCGGCCGAGTTCCAGGACCGGGTCGCCGAGCGCGCCCGAGGCGTCGCAGTCGGCGATCCGCTCGACCCGCGGACCAGGGTCGGAGCGATCGTCAGCGCCGAGCAGCTCGACGTCATAGAGGGCTACGTCGAGCAGGGCCAGAGGGACGGCGCTCGGCTGCTCACCGGCGGCGAGCGGCTGAACACGCCGGTTGGCCGCTTCTACCAGCCGACCGTCTTCGGCGGAGTCGTCCCCGACATGACCATCGCCCGTGAGGAGATCTTCGGCCCCGTCCTCTCCATCCTCACCTTCGACGACCTGAACGACGCCATCCGCCTCGCCAACTCGCTGCCATATGGGCTCTCGGCGGGAGTCTGGACCCGCGACGTGGACAAGGCGGTGCGGGCGGCGCGCGCGATCCGGGCGGGGACGATCTGGGTGAACTCCTGGCTCGAGGGCTACCCCGAGCTGCCCTTCGGCGGCTTCGGCTCCAGCGGCCTCGGGCGCGAGCTGGGCCGGCAGGCCATCGCCACCTTCACTGAGACCAAGACGATCCAGCTCCACGCCGGCTGGCGTGCGCCCTGGCCAAGCCCCGCCGAGCACGCGGCCGGCGCGCGATGAGCTACCAGGTGCTGCCGGAACCACTGCCGCACATCTCGCCCGCTGGCCTGGAGGTGCCCGACGCCCTGGGGCCACCTGCCGAGCGCGCCTGGCGAACAGCGGCGAGCAAGGTGCGCGCTCTGGTCGAGCGTCATCCCGACCACTTCCCCGTCTACACCGAGGGCGGCCGCTGGGCGATCGACGCGGAGCCGTGGACGAACTGGTGCGAAGGCTTCCTTGCCGGCCAGCTCTGGCTGCTCGCGGAACGCACCGGCGATCCCTGGTTCCGCGAGCGTGCGGAGCACTACAGCCTGCTGATCGAGCCGCGCAAGGACGATCGTGCAGTGCACGATCTCGGATTCCTGTTCTGGTCGAGCTGGCGGCGGTGGTACGAGTCGACGGGGGATAAGTCTAGAGACGCGATCGTCGTACACGCCGGCCGCACGCTCGCATCGCGCTTCAATGAGCGGGGCCGCTACCTGCGCAGCTTCCTGGCCGCCGACAGCCTGTTCGTCGACATCATGATGAACGTCGGCATCATCTTCCACGCCGCCGGGCGCACCCAGGATCCAGACCTGGCCCGGATCGCCCACGAGCACTGCCTGACCACGCGCCGCTTCCTCGTTCGCGGCGACGGCAGCGCCGCGCACGAGGGCATCTTCGACCTCGACAGCGGCCGGTTCCTGCGCCAGACCACCCAGCAGGGCTGGCGCGACGATGGCTCGTGGGCGCGTGGACAGGCGTGGGCGCTGTACGGGTTCGGCACGGCCTACCGGTTTACCGGCGAACGCCGCTTTCTCGACACCGCCGCGCGCTGCGCCGACTTCTACATCGAGCGCACGGGTGAGCGCCTCGTACCTCCGAACGACTGGGAGGAACCCACGCCGCGGGCCCCCTGGGAGAGCTCAGCGGCCGCCATCGCGGCGGGCGGGCTCTGGCAGCTGGCGGGCCTTGTTTCCGATTCCGCGCTCGCACGCTCCTACGCCGGCTATGCGATCCGCATCCTCATCCGCCTGTGCCAGGACCACTTCCTCGCCGCGGACGACCCGCACTGGGAGGGAGTGCTCAAGCACGGTACCTACCACGAGTCCAAGGGGCTGGGCGTCGATGAGTCGGTGATGTGGGGCGATTACTTCTTTCTCGAAGCGCTCGACCTGGTCACGCATGGCCCGGGCTTGGCGACAACGCCAGATCTCTCCCATCCGGCCGTCAAGGCAGGGGGCTCGACATGAGCGACCTCTTCGCACCCGGTTCCCCTCCCGTGGTCGGCGCCGTCGACGGCGACCGCCTTGAGTGCGACATCGCGATCCTCGGCTCGGGCATGGGGGGCGCCACGCTGGCCTGGGCGCTTCGAAACTCGGGCGCCCGCGTCCTCGTGGTCGAGCGGGGCGACTTCCTCGAGCGCGAGGACGAGAACTGGTCGCCGTCGGCCGTGTTCTTCGATCACCGGTATAAAAATGCGGAGCCGTGGGAGGACGGCCAGACCGGGCGCACCTTCGACCCCGGCGTGCACTACTACGTCGGCGGCAACACAAAGGTGTTCGGGGCCTCCCTGCCGCGGTTCCGGGAGGAGGACTTCGGCGTTCTCCAGCACCCGGACGGCATCTCGCCCGCATGGCCCATCCGCTACGCGGACATCGAGCCGCACTACGGCGCCGCCGAGCGACTCTACATGGTGCACGGCACGCCGGGGGGCGATCCGACCGAACCGTGGCGTTCCACGGACTACCCGTTTCCGGCACTGCCTCACGAGCCCCCCATAGCCGAGCTGGCGACATCTCTGAGCAAGCAGGGCTTGCGCCCATACGCGACGGCCACCGGGGTCGATCGCCGCGAGGGTGGGCGCTGCATCCGGTGCCGCACGTGCGACGGATTTCCTTGCAAGGTCGACGCCAAAAGCGACGCCGAGGTCTGCGCG
>JALYYF010000368.1 GCA_030946725.1 Candidatus Dormiibacterota bacterium | reverse complement strand
CAGGGCTTCACCGAATCCTCGTCGGAGGCGCCCTTCGACGACTACCTCTCGATCGGGATCGGCAAGTCGCCGATGGTGATGATCTACGAGGCCCAGTTCCTGGCTCGGGTCGCCGCCCACGACAGGGCGATCACGCCCGAGATGGTGCTCATGTATCCAAGCCCGCTGGTGCTGTCGAAGCACACGCTGGTGCCGCTCAAGTCCAACGGCGATCGGGTCGGGCGGCTGCTGACCAGCGACCCGGAGCTGCAGCGGCTGGCGGTCAAGTACGGCTTTCGCACCAACGACCAGGGCGCGTTCACCAGCTATCTGAAGTCTCGGGGAGTGCCGCAGCCGCCGCAGCTGGTCAACGTCGTCGAGCCGCCGGCCTTCGAGCCGCTCGAGACGATGATCACCGGCATAGATCGACTCTACGGAGGAGCCACACCTACGCCATGAGTGAGAAGCAGCCAGAGAGCACAGCCCCGCAGCCGGCCCTGGTCCTGGAGCCGCCGAAGCCGGTCGTGCCCGTCACGACCGAGCAGGCCGCGACCTCCATCGAGGTCCCGGACGAGACCGCGCGCCAGATCGCCACATCCGTTCAGCGATTCGTGGACGAGCTGTCCGCGCTGGACGTCCATTCGCCCGACTTCCAGCAGAAGGTGGACTCCATCCATCAGCTCGGCAACGAGGAGATAAGGCGCTCGTCGGAGGTCTCCAACCGCTTCCTGGAGCGCCCGGCCGCCTCCCTGGAGCACGGGATCGGAGGCGGCTCCGGGGTCTCGCAGTCGCTGCTCGCCCTGCGCCGCCAGGTGGAGGACCTCGACCCGTCCCGCCAGGACGGGTTCGAGCACAAGATCCTCGGCATCATTCCCTTCGGGGACGGGATTCGCGACTACTTCCACAAGTACCAGTCCGCCCAGCACAACCTGGACGCGATCCTGCAGTCGCTCTATCGCGGGCAGGATGAGCTGCAGCGGGACACCGTCGCCATCGAGCAGGAGAAGGTCAACATCTGGGCGCTCAAGGGGCGGCTGGAGCAGTACGCGTACATGGCCGGCAAGCTCGACGAAGCCCTGACCGCGAAGATCGCGCAGGTCCAGCTGAACGAGCCGGAGAAGGCTCGCTCGCTGCAGGAGGACGTGCTCTTCTACGTCCGCCAGAAGCGCCAGGATCTGCTCACGCAGCTCGCCGTCAACCTGCAGGGATACCTGGCGCTGGACCTGGTGCGGAAGAACGACCAGGAGCTGATAAAGGGCGTGGACAGGGCGACCACGACGACCGTCTCGGCGCTGCGCACCGCGATCATCGTCTCCGAGGCGCTGACCAACCAGAAGCTGGTGCTGGACCAGGTGACGGCCGTCAACACCACCACCAGCAACCTGATCGAGTCCACCTCGGAGCTGCTGCGTGAGCAGAGCGGCGAGATCCAGAACCAGGCCGCGAGCACAACGATCGGCATCGAAAAGCTGCAGACCGCCTTCAACAACATCTACACCACGATGGACATGATCGACCAGTACAAGCTCAACGCCCTGGACACCATGCAGCAGACGGTGAACGCGCTCTCGGGCGAGGTGCAGAAGGCACAGACGTACGTGGAGCGGACGCGCCAGGCTGACGCCGGGCAGGCACGCGCGGCCGGCGAGCTGACCCTTCCCGAGGGCGACGGAGGCAATCGGGCGCCATGACCCACGGGCGCTCCATCGCTGCCCCGACCGGCATCCTGGCCAGCCTGCTGGCGGCGCTGGTGCTGGTGCTGGCCTGCGCGCCTGGTGGGTCCGCGCCGGCGTCGACGACGAACCTCACGGTCCTGGCCGGCTCCGAGCTGAAGGACCTCGAGCCGCTGCTGCCGGACCTCGAGAAGGCCACCGGCTACCACCTGTCGTTGAGCTACGCCGGCTCACTGGACGGAGCTGAACGGATAGTCAAGGGCGATCGCTCGCAGCTGGCCTGGTTCTCTAGCGGGAAGTACCTGAACCTGCTGCAGGGGAGCAGCGGCCGGGTGGTCGCCCAGGACCGGATCATGCTCTCGCCCGTCGTCATCGGCGTGAAGCACTCGACGGCCCAGCGACTGGGCTGGAGCGGGAATCCCAACGTCACCTGGAGTGACATCGGTGCCGCTTCCAAGGCGGGGCAGTTCCACTTCGCCATGACCAACCCGACCGCCTCGAACAGCGGCTTCGTGGCGCTGGTCGGCGTGGCGACGGCCCTCGCGCCCAACGGCGACGCCCTGGCGCAGGGCAACATCAACGTGGCCGCGCTGAAGGACTTCTTCGCCGGCCAGGCGCTGACAGCCGGCAGCTCGGGCTGGCTGGCCGATTCGTACGTGCGCAGCCAGGGCTCCCTGGACGGCATCGTCAACTACGAGTCGGTGCTGCTGACGCTGAACCAGGGCAACCAGCTGCGCGACAAGCTGGACCTGGTCTATCCGAAGGAGGGCATCGTCACCGCGGACTACCCGCTGATGCTCCTGGATCGCTCCCAGCGGTCCGCCTTTGACAAGATCACCTCGTACCTGCGCCGCACAGACGTGCAGGCCCGGATCATGCGCACGACGGCGCGCAGGCCGGCGGAGCCCGGCGTGCAGCTCGACTCCCGCTTCTCGACCCAGGTACTGATCGAGCTGCCCTTTCCCTCGAGCCTGGACGTCGTCAACAAGCTGCTCTTCGCCTACCTGGACCAGATCCGCAAGCCCGCGCACGCCATCTTCGTGCTGGACACCAGCGGCTCGATGGACGGCGCGCGGATAGACTCGCTGAAACGCGCCCTGAACGACCTGACCGGCGCCGACAGCACGCTCTCGGGACAGTTCGCCAGCTTCAGGCAGCGCGAAGAGGTCACGATGATCCTCTTCAACACGACCGTCTATCAGCAGCGGGACTTCATAGTGAACGACACCGGGCCGTCGAGCCCCGACCTGGCCGCGATCCGCAGCTTCGTGAACTCCCTGCGGGCCGGCGGGGGGACCGCGATCTACGACGCCGTCGAGACCGCGTACCAGGTCGCCGCCCGTGATATCCAGCAGGAGCCGGACCGCTACTACTCGGTCGTCCTGATGACCGATGGCGAGAACAACAACGGCCACGACGTGAGCCACTTCCTGTCGACCTACCAGCGCCTCCCAGCTGACGTGCGGGCGGTGAAGACCTTCACGATCCTCTTCGGGGAGGCGCAGCCAAAGCAGCTCAGCCAGATCGCCGACACGACCGGGGGCCGGGTGTTCGACAGCCGCTCCGCCCCGCTCACCCAGGTTTTCAAGGAGATTCGTGGCTACCAGTAGCCCCGACCCTGCAGGTTCGCCTGCTTCACCCGGCCTGAGAGGGCGCCTCGTCTCCTACCTGGGAAGTGGGAAGAACATCGCCGGCTCGGGCCTGGCGCTGGCAGGCCTGGGGCTCCACTTCGCCGGCTTTGCCGGCCCCTTCTGGCCGGCCGTGATGGTCGCGATGTACGCGATAGGCGTCCTGGTGGTTCCCCGGCGTCGGCCGCCGGGGGTGGCTGCGAACCTGGACGTGGGCGAGATCCGCAAGGCGCTGGACCGCGCCGTTCGAATGGGCGAGGGCCGGCTGCCCTCGGACGTCCAGGCCAAGGTCGCGGAGATCCGGCAGGAGGTCCTGGACGTCCTGCCCAGCGCCAACCAGTTCTCCACCGGCTCCGAGGATCTCTACGTGATCCAGCGCACCGCGACGGACTACCTGCCGGCGACCCTCGAGGCCTACCTGGCGCTGCCCTACGCGTACGCCACCACGCGGGTGCT
>JALYYF010000346.1 GCA_030946725.1 Candidatus Dormiibacterota bacterium | reverse complement strand
CGGGGGAGAGAGCTGCCTCTAGCGTGCGAGCCAGAGTTCCCGAGGGTAGAACCAGCTCTGGATGTCCCGGTCGGGAACCGTCCGCCGGCCGCGGATCTGCCGGCGCTTGGCGAGCATCTCGGGCAGGTGGGCGGCCAGCGAACGGACCACGTTCACGTGGATGCGGGCCCGCCCGGGGCCCAGATTGGCGCGCCGAAGTGCGGGCGGAGGCTTCATGAAGCGGCCGAGGATGGTGCGTGCCGCGTTCTTCCCGGAGAGACCGGCAAAGTGCCCGATGCTCTCCATGACCATCTCCGGCGGTGCGTTCTTGAGAATCATGAACAGCCGGTTGCGATCCACGTGAAACGTGAAGAAGGGCGACCACTCCCCGCTCGAGCCCGTGTGCACGTGGTGGACCAGCGCCGCGGGCTCGTAGAGCACCTTCCAGCCCCTGAGCCGCATCCTCCAGTTGAGGTCGGTGTCCTCGTAGTAGTTGAAGAAGGTCTCGTCGAAGTCGCCGACGTCCTCCAGCATCTCCCGGCGGTAGAGCACGGCGGCCCCGCAGGCGCCGAAGACCTCCTCCCGGCACTGGTACTGGCCGGTGTCCCTCTCGTGGAAGCCGCGGTCGGCGCCGCTGCCGTCGCTGAGCAGCAGGGAGCCGGCGTTCTGGATCTCGCCCGGGTCGGCCATGAAGACGAGCTTGGAAGTGACCGCGCCGATCCTGGGATCGAGCGCCGCCGCGTCGACCAGAGCCGAGAGCCAGCCGGGCTGAACCCGCGTATCCGTGTTGAGCAGGACCACGTGCCGGCCGGCCGCCGCCCGCATCCCGACGTTGTTGCCGGCCGCGAAACCGAGGTTTGCGGTGCAGCGGACCACCCGCACATCCGGCCAGCGGTGGCGGACGTGCTCCACCGAGCCGTCGGTCGAGGCGTTGTCGACCAGCATCGTCTCGAAGCCCCCGTCCAGCTCCTGCGCCAGCAGGTCCTCGAAGCAGTCGTCGAGGTAGCGCCGTCCGTTCCAGTTGAGGACGACGACCGTCGCCGTTGGGCGGCCGCCCGCCACCCCTGCCTCCCGGACCCCGACGCTCGACCGCCGGCGAGCTATCGCTTCAGTCCTCGAACGTAGATCTCGCTCGGGGTGTAGAGGTGCTCGATCAGGCCCCGCAGGGTGTCGGCGACCGTCTTCAGATGATGGTGGGTGACCTGGGTGCGGCGGTCGAGGCCGCCGATGGCTCCGGCCAGGAACGGCGGCGGCTCGATGGGACCGATCTCAGGAACCTTGAGGGCTTCCAGGTCGACGGGGTAGCCGGGAAGGTTCTTCGGGTTCACCCCGCCCTCCACCTGCTTGAAGCCGGCGCTGGACAGCATGAACCGGAGCAGCTCGACGTCGTACATCCGGACGTGCGTGGCGTCCCACCAGAACTGCCTCTGCAGGGTGGGCAGGCTGGCCGAGTTGGGCGTGCAGATGACCGCCACCCCGCCGCTCTTCAGCGCGCGCCAGGCCAGGCCGACCAGCTCGGCCGCGCGCTCGTACGGCAGGTGTTCGATGAAGTGCGCGGAGAAGATCCCGTCGTATGTCTCGGGGCGGTCGCGCAGGAATTCGAAGGCGTCACCGACGGCCACGTCGTGGCCCGCCTCGCGCGCCGCCACCACCATCTTCTCTTCGATGTCCACACCCGTCCCCCGGCCCAGCACGTCGAGGAACTCTCCTCGTCCGCAGGCCAGGTCGAGGACGTCCTGCTTGGCCTCGAACATCGGCACATAGAAGCTGCGGGCCTGGCGCATGAGCTCCGGGTCGAAGCCCATGTACTGAAAGAAGTCGTGCTCGCTGGGCGATCCGTCCTTCACTCGACTTTCCATCTTCGCCAGCTCCTCGATGACGACAGCCTCTGGGAGGCCGGCAAAACCGACGCGCGGCGCGGACCGCAGCGGCGCCGCCCAACGAGTCCGCCCGACCGGGGGTTCCGGCCGACGCCATGGCCGAGCGGCGGAACTATGGCCGTGGTCCCCGGCGCGCGTCCGCGAGCATAGGCCGGAGAAGGTCGGACATCCGCTGTTTGAACTGATGTCGCGAGTAGCGGAAGCTGGACTGCCTGGCCGCCTCGCCCATCCGTCGCCTCAGCTCGGGGTCGGCCATCAGCTCCGCCGTACGCTCCTTGAGCTGGGGTACGGACTCCCAGAGGTACCCGGTCACCCCGTCCTCGACCACCTCGGGCTGGCCTCCCAGGCCGATGGCCACAGGGACGACCGCGTGGCCCATGGCCTCCGCGGTGGTCATGCCGAAGTGTTCCAGGGTCGCCGGATCCCTGTCGGCGTCCGCCCCGTAGCCCGCCGCGTGCCAGTAGATGGAGGCACGGCGGTACAGGTCCTCGATCGTCGCTCGAGGGACATCGGTGTGGAGGTGGACCGGGTAGCCCCTGGCAAGCTCGGCAACCCGATCGAAGTACTCCCTGTCCGCCGGCCGCTCGCGATGGACCGCGCCGGCGAGGTGCAGCTCCCAGCCCTGGTGACCGTCGTCGCAGAGCTGCCGGAAGGCCCGCACCATCACGTCGTGACGCTTGCTGTGGCCGCCGGTGAAGAAGCGGCCGACGGAGACGATGATCTTCTCCTTGGCGCTCCAGTCCGGCTCCTTCTCGTAGACGTCGATGGGAGGGTTGACGACCGCCGATTCCCGCCCCCAACGCCGCCGCACCCACTCACGCACGTACTCGGACTGGCAGACGATCAGCTGGAAGCCGTCGACCTCTCCCCCGAACACGGCCCTTCGGAGGCGCCAGTAGGGCCACAGGTAGAGCTTGAAGAGCCGGTGCGGGACCCTCGGACGTTCGATGTCCAAGCGGCGCTCGTAGGGAAACTGGCAGAGCATCACGCTCCTGCGGGCTCGGGTGAAGGCCGGGAGCACGTAGACCATCGAGATGAAGAGGTCATAGCGGGCGGTGAGCGGCGCGGCCTGCGCGCTGACGAGCAGATCGCGATAAAGCCGGAGAGTCGGAAGCCTGGCGGCGAGGCGCTTGAGACGTCCAGGTTGGGAGTTCGTGGAACGCAGGGTTATGCCCTTCAGGTCGAGTCCGAGCATGCGCTCGTAGAGCTCCACCTGCACCGGCACCGGGCTCAGGATCTCCACCGCTGCGTCGGGGAAGGCCTCGCGAACAGCCTCGGCCGTCACGCCGAGGTATTTCTCGCCGCCGCCCAGCGTGGATCCGAAGAACGGTGAGTAGATGCCTACGCGAAGGGACCCAGGCGGTGCAGCGGCTTGCTCGGGCGCCGTCTCGAGGTGCGTCAAGCCAGTCGGCTCATCCCACGCGCTGCCGGCCGGCCGGCTCCATCACCAGGCTCCAGTCGTGGGGAATCCTGGTCACCCCGTGCTCGCCGCTCTTGCCCAGGACCCGGAACCTGTAGCGCTGGTCCCGGTGGTCGAGGGCCGGGTTGTCGGCCCCGTCGAAGACGGCCACGCTGAGGACGTAGGTGCCGGGCAGAAGTGGCAACGCGCGGTAGTCCAGGCGTACTCGGCCGGGGCCGAGCGCGGGCGGCATTGCCACACCGTCCACCGCCGAGTTGGTGCCGTAGACGTAGACGCCGTCGTTGCGGAACAGCGCGACGCCGAACACCGGGTTGGCGACCTCCTGGTGGCAGTGGTAGGCGATCTCCACCGACATCGCGTCCCCGCTCCTCAGGTCCTTCACCGGCTGTCCGGAGCGATCGAGGAGTTGGACGTCCACGATCTGGGCCGCGGGAGTCCCGTCCTCTTCGCCGCTGCGCGCGGCGCTGGCCTCGGCCACGGCCTGCTGGCGCTCGCGAACCGCCTCCAGGTAGTCGCCGATCACGGCGGCCGGGTCGCCCAGCCCGAGCAGGCGCCCGTCGCCGATCCACGCCGCCTGGTCGCAGTGCTCACGAATCGCCGTCAGATCGTGGGAGACGATGACAAGGGTCCCGCCACGCCTCTGAAACCTCTCCAGCCAGTCGAAACACTTGCGCTGAAAGGCGGCGTCACCCACCGCCAGCACCTCGTCGATCAGCAGCACCTCGGGGTCGACGTGGATGGCCACCGAGAACCCGAGCCGCATGTACATGCCGGACGAATAGGTGCGAAGCGGGGCGTCGATGTGGTCTTCGAGCTCGGCAAAGCTGACTATGTCGTCGAACCTGCGGCGAACGTCGGCTCGCGTGAGCCCCAGCAGCGAGGCGTTGAGATAGATGTTCTCTCGACCCGTGTACTCGGGCTGGAACCCGGCGCCGAGCTCGATCAGGCCGGAGGCGCGGCCTCGCACGCGTACGGTGCCGGAATCGGGGGTCATTATTCGAGCCATCAGCTTGAGGGTCGTGCTCTTGCCCGCCCCGTTGGGACCCACCAGGCCCAGCGTCGCCCCACGGCCCACTTCGAGCGTGACCCCCTGCAGAGCCCACCGGTCCTCCCAGACGCCGACCCGGCGATGGATCACGATCTCCTTGAAAGACCGATACCTCTCCCTGTAGACGCGATAGCGCTTGTGTACGTCGTGGAGCTCTATCACGCTCAGACCTCTTCGGGCAGCCGGGTGCGCATCCGGGCGAAGACCAGGTAGCCCCCGAGCAATGCGGCCACCGCGGACAGCAGTGTGAGCGCGAAGCGCCCCGGGTCCGGCCAGGTGCCGTAGTAGAGAACTGAGTGGTAGCTCTCGAGGAACCACGACATCGGGTTCAGGTTGAGCCACGGTATGAACCGCGCCGCGCCGTGTGGCAGCGCAGCCGCGTTCAGTGGATACAGCACAGGTGACAGATAGAACAGCGCAGTCAAGCCCAGGCCGATCAGGTGCTCCAGGTCACGGAAGTACACCGTGATGGTGGCGACGAAGAGGCTCAGGCCCAGTGTGAAAGCCAGCTGCGCCAGAAGGATCACCGGCAGCAATATCAGCGAAGGGCCGAGCGGCAGCCTCGCGATCACGATCACGACAAGGAACACCAGCAGGCTTATCGCAAAATTCACGAAGTTCGCGAGCACGCTGGCGACGGGAAGCGCCTCGATCGGAAAGTACACCTTGCTGATCAGGTTGGCGCTCTGGGCGAAAGCGACCGTGGCCGAACCGAGCGCGTTGGCGAAGAAGAGCCAGGCCAGCAGCCCGCCGAGCACCAGGGCCCAGTAGTGAGGTGAGTTGACGACTCTCAGGAACACGCTGAACACCGCGGTGTAGATCGCCATCATGATCAACGGATTGAGTAGCGACCAGGCCACACCCAGGGTGGATCGCTTGTACTTGAGCCTCAGGTCGCGGATGGTGAGGTTCGAGACGAGCTCCCGATAGGCCCACAGCTCTCGAATCCGCTGCAAGGTCAGCGTCCCTCTTCGGAAGACACCCGGCGATTCTACCCGCTGGCTCTCAGCGCCGATCGCGACCGAGAGCCCCGTTCAGGCGGCGCATCGGGAGCCCTCCGATGCGCCGAAGGCGCCTTCTCACCTGGAGGCGCGACCGCAGGCCGTAGTAGCTGCGGTTCCAGAACAGCTTCAGGAACCCGCCCGCCGAATAGGTGGCCATGAACCGGCTCGCCAGGGCTTCTCGCCGGTTCTCCTCGCGCCTGAAGCGATCGAGCTCGGGTGCTGCCAGCGCCTCCTTTTTGGCGCGCAGAACATAGTAAGAGAACAGGGTTGGGATCCTGCCAGACTCGGTGAGCGAGCGATCAAGCTCCAGGAGCTTCTGCAGCTCCGGTTCAAGCTCCTCGGCCGGCGCGGTCTGGAGCTTGTCGTTGTGCGAGAGCACCTCGTAGGCGAGCCCTCCGCCGAGATCGTGGCGCTCCAGAGTGGAGAAGTAGCGGTCGAGAACGGCCAGCTCGAGGTCGGAGTGGATCGCCTCGGTCGGATCGGTGGCGACCATGGTGGGGAGGTGCGGATAGGTGAGCGTGTCCTTGCGCAGGAAGGGCGGAAGCGATTGGTTCGTCTTCTCGATCAGCCGCCAGTGACGGCGTGAATACTGATTGCGCGAGGGCCCGACATAGTCGTAACCGACGAGCACGCCGTCCGCCTTCAACGCCCTGCACAGGACCCGGCATAGCCTGTCCAGATACTGGACGTGGTGCAATGCCCCGACGTTGACGATGAGGTCGAAGCTCTCCGGCTCGAAGTCGATGGTGTTGGCGTCCGCCTGGAAGTAGGTGATGTCACGTTTGCCACGTTCCTTCTCGGCGGCCCGAAGGAGCTCGGTCGAGTAGTCGAAGGCGGTCGCGCGGCGCACGATGCCCCAATCGACGAACTCCCGCTCGACCCATCCGTTCCCGCAGGCGAGAAAGATTCCATGTTCAAAGGGCCCCCGCTCGCAGTATCCATCCTTGAAGCCGGGAACCCACCACCTGTGGCGATCGCCGGTGCAGATCTCGCTGATGTGCTCGATGACCGGCGGCAGGTCGTTCCAGTATGTCGAGTTGTAGTAGACGGTGCTGTCAGGAGGTGTACAGGTCTGCAAATCTGCGTCCGTCGAATGTCCCCGCGACCATGAGTGGAAGGATGTCGAAAAAGCTGCGCTCGGACCGAAGATCACGGCGAGGGACGAATGGGCAATCTGCCCTACAGCCACAACTTCCAGCGACCATAATCACCCCGTCAGCCATTCGGCCGAGCGTCCAAAAGATAGCACGAGATCCCCGCGCCCGTACGCTGGGTGGAGGTTTGCGGGACCTGGTGTAGCATTGTCGGCTGGCATTCGGGGCGGCGCCGGAGAGCCTCGAATTGGTGCCACTAAATGGCAACAGCGGGGGACGATCATGTGGCTTGAGCAGGCCAAACTCGATTGGGAAAGACTTGGTGAGGCGGACCCCATGTGGGCCGTCTTCAGCGACCCTGAGCTCGCCGGACATCGCTGGGACCGCGAAGCCTTCTTCAACACCGGTCTGGAGGAGGTCGGCCACAATCTCCGTCATGTCGTCGGTCTTGGCCTGGAGATCCCGAGGGATCGCTGTCTCGACTTCGGCTGCGGTCTGGGCCGCCTGACACAGGCGCTTTGCGACTACTTCGATCGCTGCGACGGTGTCGACATCGCCGCCTCCATGGTCGCGGCGGCACAGACCTTCAACCGGCACGGTGTGCGCTGTCACTACCACGTCAACAGCGCCGGCGACCTCCGGCTGTTCGAGGACGCCCAGTTCACCTTCGTGCTATCGATCATCACGCTGCAGCACATCGAGCCCGTCTACAGCAAGCGTTACGTGGCCGAGTTCATGCGAGTGCTGCGGCCCGGTGGTATAGCGGTCTTCCAGATCCCGACGGCGATCCGCAAGCCAGGCGAGGGCCCTCTCCCGAGCGGCGCGCACCAGGCCGTGATAAGGGCAGTGGAGGTTCCACCGCGAATGGCTGCCGGCGAAGCGGTCGAGGTGACCGTGGAGGTGAGGAACGCGAGCCAGGTCGAATGGCCGAAGGCGGCGCAGCTTCGGGTCGGCAACCACTGGTCCACCAGGCGCGGAGTGGCGGTGCTGGACGACGGGCGCACCCCCCTCCCCCGCTCCCTGCCTCCGGGTGAAGACGCTACAGTGCGGGTTCGAGTGACGCCCCCTCTCCGCGCCGGAGCCTATGAACTGCAGTTCGACGTGGTCGAAGAGGGCATCACGTGGTTCGCGGCCCAGGGTTCGCAGCCGGCCCGCGTGCCGGTCCGCATCGATAGCAGCGAGCCGGCCTCGGGCAAGCTCTTCCGCAAGCTGGGGCTGCGACCGCTGAGTGTGACCCGGGCCGACGCGCTACCGATGGCGGGGATGCACCCGGTCCCCGAGGCGGACGTCAGGGAGGTGGTCGCGCGAGCTGGAGGCGAGGTAGTCGACGCCACGCCCTACAACGTCACCGGACCCGCCTACGAGAGTCTCCGCTACGTCGCGGTGCGCCGCTAAAAATGCGGGGGAAACAGGTTTCCCCCCCAGCCCCCTTCCCCAAAGTGGCGTTTGGTAGTCGCTGGGAAGTGACAACTCATACGGCCGGAGTGAATCCGGCCTCTCCAGTGCCGCTTGCATCAATTTCTCCCTCCCCCTTGCGGGGAGGGTAGGGAGGGGGTCTTCTCAACAGCGCAGACGGCGGCCCCAACCGAGCAGCATCGCCTGCGGGCGGCTCCTGTCCTGTCCGAGGAGGGGCCACAGCGGGATTCCCGGACGTCATCCCGCCCGCGCTGGCTGAGGGTCGCACTGACCGCCGCCGGGCTCTGGGTGACCACTCGCATCGGGTATGCCGTCTTCACCTACGTCGCCATGGCGCTCGGCTCGCCGGTGCCACCGCACGCTCGAACCCTTCTGCAGGCGTGGGACCAGTACGACACCAACTGGTTCCTCCTCATCTCGAGGCTCGACTACACACAGGCGGCCATGAGCGCCTTCTTTCCCCTCTACCCCTCCCTGATCGGCCAGGCCGCTGCCATGCTCGGAGACGCCCACGGGCCGGTCTGGCCGGCATACGACGGCCTGAGGCTGCTGCTGGCCCTTGGCATCGCCAACGTCTTCACGCTGGTCGCCTTCGTCGGCGTCGCCCTGCTCGCGGTGCACGAGAGCGGGGACGAGGACGCGGGCCCGGCGGCCGTGTGGGCGCTGGCGGCTTATCCCTTCGCCTTCTTCCTGGCCGCCGCCTACACCGAAGGCCCCTTCCTGGCCGCGGCCGCTTTCACGCTCTATTTCGCCCGGCGCGGCGCCTGGCCGTGGGCGGTGCTGGCGGCGCTGGTGGCCGGCCTGCTCCGGCCCACGGCCGTGGCCCTCGTGCTGCCCCTGGCCTGGGAGTACGGTCGCCAGCACGCCTGGGGAAGAGAGCTGGCGCGGGCGAGCTGGCCGGAGAGGCTGCGTACGCTCGCCGGCGGGGCGGTGGTCGTGGGTGCGGTGCCCTTGGCGACGGGAGCCTACGCCGCCTTCCTCTGGCACCGCTTCGGAACCCCGCTCGTTTGGTTTCGCGTCCAGTCCGCGGACTGGCACCGCCAGACCACGGCGCCCTGGCGCACGGCGATGGCGCTGGGCCACCGGCTGCTCACCTTTCCGGCCTGGAGCCACGAGCAGGCCATGCTCCTGCTGGCCCTTCTCCCCCTGCTGCTGGTCCTGGTCGTGGTCGGGGTCTCGATCCGGCGCATGCCGTTCGGGTTCGTGCTCTACACCCTGGCCGTGTGCTACCTGGCGATATCCGCGCCGATCTTCAGCCAGCCCGACCTGATCGAGTCGACCGGCCGGCTGCTGCTGGCCGCTATCCCCGTCTTCCTGATCATCGGCGAGTGGATGCGCAGGCAGACCGGCTTCGGTCAGCTCTGGCTGGCCGGCGGCTTCTTGCTGCAGGGCGTGCTGCTCATCAACTTCTTCGCCGGACACTGGGTCGCCTGACGGACGGCGCTGTCAGCGACTGACGTTTGGCGCCAGGGGCCGGTAGTTCCGGCGGTAGTACTCCCAGTATTCGCCCGATTTGAGCGGCCGCCACCAGTCCTGGTGCTCGAGGTACCAGCGGACGGTCGCCTCCAGGCCGCTTTGGAAGTCGACCCGGGGAGTCCAGCCCAGGTGGCGGATCTTGGTCACGTCCAGGGCGTAGCGGTAGTCGTGGCCGGGACGGTCGGCCACGTACTCGATGAGTCGCCGGGGCTTTTCCAGGAGGTCGCAGACCAGGGCGGCCAGCTCGTTGCCGCTGGTCTCCACGCCGGTGCCGACGTTGTAGACCTCTCCCGGCGGCGCCTCGTGGAGCACGAGGTCGATGGCCCGGCAGTGATCCTGGACAAAGCAGTAGTCCCGCACCGCTGTCCCGTCGTTGTAGAGGGGGATCGCCAGGCCGTCGATGGCGTTGGTGATGAAGACGGGCACGCTCTTCTCCGGGTACTGGAAGGGCCCGTAGTTGTTGGAGCCGCGGGTGATCAGCAAGGGCAGCCCGTGGCTGACGGCGTAGGCGCGGGCCAGGTGCTCGCCCCCGGCCTTGCTCGCCGCGTACGGGCTCCTCGGTCGGAGCGGGTCGTCCTCGACGGACCGTCCTTCGGCCACGTCGCCATACACCTCGTCGGTGCTGACGAGGTGGAAGACCTCGTGGCGGTGACGGCGCGCGGCCTCGCAGAGAACGGCCGTGCCCAGCACATCGGTGTTGACGAACGCGAACGGGTCCATCAGGGAGCGGTCCACGTGCGTCTCGGCCGCGAAGTTGACGATGGCGTCGACCTCGGAGGCCAGCTCGTCGACCAGCCGATCGTCGCAGATGTCGCCCTGGACGAAGCGGTAGCCGACCTGCCCCTCGAACTCGGCGAGGTTGACCGGATTGCCGGCGTAGGTGAGCTTGTCGAGCACCCAGACCTCGGTGCCGGGCCGCTCCCGCCGGAGCAGGCGGACGAAGTTCGAACCGATGAACCCGGCCGCCCCCGCCACCAGCAGGCGGTGGAAGCGCCGGCTCACTTGATCTCCGGGAATGACGTCCAGTCGTAGCCGATCGAGGGGTCGTCATGGGCCACGCGACCCTCGTCGGCCGGGTCGTACACGCGCGAAGTGACGTAGAGCAGGTGGCTCAGCTCGAGCGCCCGGCAGCCGTGAGCGACGCCGGGCGGGATCTTGACGCACTTCGCGCCATGGTGATCACCCATGAGAAACGTCATGGTCTGGCCTCGGGTCTCGGAACCCTCTCGCATGTCGTGCAGCGCCACCTTGAGGGAGCCGATGCAGTACCACCAGTCCGTCTGCTGCCGGTGCACGTGCCAGGCCTTGGCGGTGCCGGGGTACATCAGCGCGTGGCTCCACTGGCCGAAGTGCTCGAAGAAAGCGTCGGTCTCGCGGATGATCTCGCGGAAGAAACCCCTCTCGTCCGCATGGGTCACCAGCTCCTTGACCTCGACGCCCGGCAGCGCTGTGCTCACGTCCTGACCACCTCGCGGTTGGCCCCGTGACCGCGCACGAAGTCGTTCACGGCGTAGTAGGCGTCGATCGATTCCCCGGCGTCTCCCCAGAAGCCTTCGATGACGTCGTACTCCATCCCGCTGCTGTTCACGTAGTGGTTGTTCACGTCCGTGATCTCCAGCTCCCCGCGACCCGACGGCTGCAGGGTTGGGATCACGGTCCAGACCGAGGCGTCATAGAAATAGACGCCCGTAACGGCGAGGTCGCTCGGCGGGTCATCGGGCTTCTCGACGATGCGGGTCACGCGCCGGGAAGCGTCGAGCTCCGCCACTCCCAGATGCCTCAGGTGGTCGCGGTCCTGGAGCCGGGCGAGTACGATCCGCGCCCCCATCTTCTGCTCGGCGAACGCTTCTACGGAGGAGCGGAGTCCGCGCTCGAAGATGTTGTCGGCGAGCATCACCACCACGCTGTCGCCCTCCGCGAAGTGATGGGCCAGGCTCAGCGCCTCGGCTATCCCGCCAGGCCGTTCCTGGTACGCATAGAACAGACGATCGATGCCGTACTCGCGGCCGTTTCCGAGCAGGCGAAAGAACTCTCCCGCGTGCGTTCCCCCGGTCACCAACATGAGCTCATCCACGCCCGCGTTCACCAGCGCCTCGATGGCAAAGCAGACCATCGGCCGGTCGTATATGGGAAGCAGATGTTTGTTCGTGATCCGGGTCAGTGGGTAGAGGCGACTACCCGTCCCGCCAGCCAGTATTACCCCTTTCAACCGCAGGGCATGATACTCGCTGCCTCCCGGACCAGCACCTCCAGCGATTCGACCAGGCGGGGTCCGGGGCGATTGAAATAGCTGGAGCCGTCGAGGACGGCGATCCTGGCCGGCCCGACAGCGCTCAGCCGCACAGCCAGCCGTTCGGCCTCGGCCCTGGCTCGCTCCAGGTCGAATCCGCAGGGGGCTACCAGCAGCAGCTCAGGACGTACAGCCTCAACACTCTCCCAGTCGGTGGCCACGCTCGGGAGTCCCGGCCGCGCCAGCGGGTCGTCGATCCCGGCCAGCCGGAGCAGATCCGGCGTCCAGTGGCCTGCCGGGTAGGGCGGCTCCAGCCACTCCAGGAAGACGCCGCGGACTGGTTTACAGCCTGATCTCGCCGAGGCGGCGGCGGCGATTCGCCGTCTCAGGTCGCCGACGAGCGGCTCCGCGTCCACTCCGCAGGCGGCGGCCAGCTCGACCATCTCCTCCAGCACTTGCGCGAGCGAGTGCGGATGCTGCCGCAGGACTCTGACGCCCTCCAACTCGGCGAGGACCTGCTCCGCGGGCACGGCGCACACCCGGCAGACGTCCTGGGCCACCACGAGGTCGGGCGCCAGCTCTCGCAGCAGGGCCGGGTCCACCTCGTATAGCGCTCGCCCGGAGGCGGCGGCCGCCGTGACGCGGGCGTCGATCGCGCCGCCGTCCAAGCCGTCGAGGTCCAGGGTCGGCCGGGTCACGCGGGGGAGCGTCCGGGCCGCGGCCGGGTGGTCGCACTCGTGGGTGACGCCCACCACCGAATCCCTCAAACCCAGAGCGAACAGAGTCTCTGTAGCGCCCGGTAGCAGCGAGACTATGCGCACCGCTCGTGAGTTAACCACAACTTGTTGTGGCAAACTGCTTTGACACTTTGCCGCGCAGCGAACCCTGGCCCAGGACGATTCTTCACGTCGACATCGACGCGTTCTACTCGTCTGTCCACCAGAGGGACGACCCCGAGCTGAGAGGCAGGGCCGTGGTGGTGGCCGGAAGGTCACGCCGGGCGGTCGTCATGGGGGCGTCCTACGAAGCCCGCACCTATGGCGTCCATTCCGCGATGCCGCTCCACGAAGCCCGCGAGCGATGTCCGGACCTGGTCGTGGTCCCTCCGCAGCCCAGCCGGTATCGGGACGCCAGCCGGCAGGTGCACGCGGTGTTCCGGCGCTTCACCTCTCCGGAAAAGATCGAGGCGGTCGCGCTGGACGAAGCCTACCTCGACGTGACGGTGCGGACGCGGCACGGCACCTCCACGCCCGAGGACGTGGCGCGGCGGATCAAGTACACCATCCACACCGAGGTCGGGCTGACCGCCAGCGTGGGGGTCGCCACCAGCAAGCTGGTCGCCAAGATAGCCGGCGCGAGCCGGAAGCCTGACGGTCTGGTGCTGGTCTACCCGGGCACCGAGGCAGACTTCCTGGCCCCGCTGCCGATCAGCGTCATCCCGGGCCTGGGACCCAAGACAGAGGAGAAGCTGCACTTCATCGGGCTGCGGTCTGTCGGCGACCTGGCCGGACAGGAAACCCAGAGGCTGGTCCAGACCCTGGGAGCGGGCGGCGCCGTGCTGCAGCGTCTGGCCCAGGGACGCGACCGGGCCCCCGTCGACGGCTCCAAGCCGGCGAAGACGATCAGCGCCGAGACCACCTTCGAGTACGACGTCACGGACCGAGCGCAGCTCGAAGGAGAGCTGCGGGAGCTGGTGGAGAAGCTCACCGAGCGGCTCCGCTCGGACGGCGTGCGGGCCCGGACGGTGTACGTCAAGCTGAAGCTGCCGGACTTCCGGCTGGTCAGCCGCCAGGTCAGCCGCACCAGCCCGACCGACGACGAGGACACCATCTTCCGAGCCGCCCGCTCGGCCCTGGAGAAGTCGCACGTGGAGTCGAGACCCGTCCGCCTGATCGGCGTAGGCGTCTCCGGCCTGGTCCACCCCCAGCCCGAACTCCAGATGACCCTTTTCGATTAATGCGGGGGAAACAAGTTTCCCCCCAGTTCCCTTTCGCAGAGTGACGTTTGGGGGTCGCTGGGAAGTGACAACTCATACGGCCGGATTGAATCCGGCCTTTCCAGTAACGCCCGCATCTTTTATGTCCCTCCTCCCTGCGGGGAGGGTAGGGAGGGGGTCTTAAGAGGGCGGCTCGGGCTCGGAAGCGGGCGGGGTGGGTGGATCCTGTGCGGCGTCGGGTGATTTCCCCGCAGTACGCGGCGTGCGCCGCCGCCCCCGGCGCAGCTCCGGCTGGCGCCGCCGTGCCGGCTCCCCGCGCCCACGTCGCGACTCCAGCGCCGATCGGTCCACGTCCGGCCTGACCAGTACCGCCTGGACCTCACCGACCGTCCGCCAGCCGAAACGCTCGCGGGCGAGGCGCACGAGCTCCCGGAAGACCATCGCCGTCGCCTGCGCGTCACTCAGAGCCGCGTGGGCCGGGCTGGCGTCGACGCCCAGCTCAGCTACGACCCGGGCCAGGCCCGGCGTCTGCCCCGAAGGCAGGCCGAGAACCACCCGAGCCAGGGTCGAGGTGTCGAGCACCGGATGCTCCAGCGGCCTCCGCAGCCCGCGCCCGATCAGGTAGGTGTCGAAGGCGTCGTGGCTGTGCTCCACAAGGGCGGCTCCGCGGGCGAAGTGCAGGAAAGCGCGCCTGGCGTCGGCGAAGCCCGGAGCACCCTCCAGCATGTGCCGGCTGATCTGGTGGCGCCGCCGGGCGTAGGTGTTGATCGGCGCTCGGCAGTCGACCAGGGTGTCGAAGAGCGAGAGGCTACGCTCCAGCGAGAACCGCTCGGCCCCGATCTCCAGCACCAGGAAGGGGGAGTTGCCGGTGGTCTCGACGTCGAGCGCCACGAACTCGGCCTCCTCGAGCGCCGTCTCGGCGTCCACCGTGACGAGCTCGTCTTCCGGCAGCTCTTCCCAGAGCACCGGCTCCACCGCCCAGCGCGGCTTCAGGTAGACCGGACCCGCCGCGTCCTTGGTCAGTAGGCGTTCTTGTGAGTCCAAACCCGCGCCAGCGTGATCAGGAGGATCTTGATGTCGAATGCGAGACTCCAGTTCTCAATGTAATAGAGGTCGTATATCAGCCGCTCTTCCACGGGGGTCTGGCCCCTCAGGTCGTTGGCCTGCGCCCACCCGGCCAGCCCCGGCCGGACCAGATGGCGGTCGTCGTAGCGGGGCAGCCGGGCCCTGAACTCGGCGACGAATTTGGGCCGCTCGGGTCGGGGCCCCACGAGGCTCATCTCCCCCTTGAAGATGTTCCAGAGCTGCGGCAACTCGTCGACCGACAGCCGCCGCAGAAGGCCACCGGCCGCGGTCCGGCGCTCGTCGTCCGGGGCCGCCCACACCGGCCCTGTCCCCGCTTCGGCGCCCACCCGCATGCTGCGGAACTTGTGCGTCTTGAAGACCAGGCCCCGCATACCGACCCGGTCCTGGTGGATGAACACGGGGCCCGGAGAGGTGAGCTTCACCGTGAGGGCGATGGCTGCAATCAGCGGCGCCAGCAGCACCAGCGCCAGGCCGGCGACGATGACGTCGAAGGCTCGCTTGATGACCGTCTTCGGGCCCTGGATGTCCAGGCCGTGGCGCAGCTGCAGCAGCGGGATGCCGTCGATCTGGTCGGCGGTCACCTGGGTGGTCATCAGCTCCAGCATCCCGGGCAGGATCCGGAACTGGATGCCGCAGTCCCGGCAGCAGTCGACCAGTCGCAGGATGCGGTCGGGAGCCACCTCGGAGAGAGCGACGAAGACGGTGTCCACCTCCCGCTTCCGCACGATCCGTCCGATCTCGTCAACCGCGCCTAGCACCTGGACGCCCGCCACCTCGCCCCCCGGCTCCATGCGGTCGGCGAGGACCCCGACCACGCGGTAGCCGTAGTCCGGGAACATCCGCAACCGCTGCACCAGCAGGTCGGCCGCGGCGCCCCACCCGACCACCACGGCCCTGTCCACTCCCACTCCACGCGCCCTCTGCGAGGACTGGTGG
>JALYYF010000344.1 GCA_030946725.1 Candidatus Dormiibacterota bacterium | reverse complement strand
AGCCGAGCCGGCACTCGTGGCGGATCCAGTCGGGGGTGGAGATGGAGCCCATGGCCTCGCCGTAGTTGAGGCGGCCCAGCTCGCCGGCCAGGCGGGCGGCCTGCAGGGAGAGCTGGTCGCGCCGGCGCAGCACCAGCCGCAGCTCTTGGGCGATCACGTGGGGACGCTCGCTGGTGGTGATCAGGTCGTCCAGCGCTTGCTCGAGCATGGCCTGAAGGTAGCGCACATATGTTCGGGAAGCAATGCCGAGCTCTGTTAAGAAGAAGAGGCTGCTCAGAGGGCCCACTCCCTTACCCTCCCCCAGGCGCGGGAGGGATCTGCATTATTGAGACCCCCTCCCTAACCCTCCCCGCAAGGGGGAGGGAGAGTTGTTTGTGGGTTCTTAGGGGACTGGGTCGGGGGGGTGTGTGATGGCCCAGGCCAGGACGATGGTCATTACCGCTATGAGGAAGGCGATCATGACGCCGAAGGCCACGGTGAAGGCGTTTCCGAGGACCACGATGCTGCCCACGGTCACTATCAGGCCGCCGATTATCACTGGCCAGGGCGATCTCTCCGGCGGCTCAGGCCTCGACACCTCAGGCCTTGCTTCCACTGACCACCTGTCCTGCATCTGCTGCGGTCCGGCTGAGGCGAGAGCAATCGGCGTCACGGTCGCATCCTAGAACTCGGGGCTGCTCAGCGGCCGTGCGAAGGTAACATGGCGGCGAGATGTGTGCCGGACATCGCCATGCCAGGGGAAACCTCGGCATGGTCTGGAAGAACATCAGGAGGAGCGACGCCCCGCTCGCGGAGCGGCTGCGCATGATCGGCGTCAACTACTGGCGGCGCGTCCAGCACCGGCAGTCCTGCTGCGGTCACTACGGTGACCCCGGCTGTTGAATGACGGTGGAAGAGGCCCGTGCGGCCGGCCTGACGCGGCAGCCCTGAGACGAGTTCGGCGGCCGAAGGCTCAGCCGGCCTCGCGGTGCACTGTGAAGCTGTTGGCCTGAGCGAGCGGCCGGATCACGATTTCGTCGATGTCGACGTGCGGCGGGCGGTTGACAGCGAAGGCGATGCAGTCGGCCACGTCCTCGCCGCTCAGCGGCTTGAGTCCTTTGTAGACGTCCGCGGCCGCCTTTTCATCGCCCCGGAAGCGAACGAGACTGAACTCGGTCTCCACCATGCCCGGATCTATCTCGGTCACCCGGATCGGCTCTCCGTTGAGCTCGATCCGAAGGGTGCGGCTGATCGCTCTCACAGCATGCTTCGTCGCGGCGTAGCCGGCCCCTCCTCGATAGACCTCGAAGCCCGCTATCGAGCCGAGGTTCACGATGTGCGCGGAAGGCGCTTTGCGGAGGAGCGGCAGCATGGCACGGGTCGTCCGGAGCAGGCCCAGGACGTTGACCTCGAGCATCGCCGCCCAGTCGCCGTCCGGAGTGTCGGCGACCGCGCTAAGACCTAGCGCCAGTCCGGCGTTGTTGACGAGAACGTGGCACATCCCGAAGCGCTCCCCGACAGCCGCCGCGAAACGTTCGACGCTCTTCACGTCGGTGACGTCGAGCTCGAATGCGACGCCGCCGGCCTCGGCGGCCACCTCCTCCAGACGGTCCCGCCGGCGGGCTCCCAGCACCGTCTGGAAGCCCTCTCGGGCCAGGGCCCGGACGGTGGCCGCTCCAATGCCCGACGAAGCGCCCGTGACCACGGCTATTCGTCGAGCAGGAGACACCGGGCAAGGGTACGCTAGCTACAGTGCTGGAAGTGGTGGTAGGGCTGTTGTCCAGCCTCCTGGTCCTGGTTGGTATTGCGATCATCGCGGGACCTGCCATGGCCCGTTCCCTTGGCCTGGCCCGGCGGCGGTTCCGGCCGATTGCGATCCGGCAGGCGCCCTCGCCGGAGCTGCACCCGACGACGTTGCGGGCCCTCGCCGCCACGGCCAGGTTGATGCCGATCTTGAAGGAGCACGGGTTCGACCGGCACGCGGCGGCGCTCCGGATAGCAAGCCGGCGGCTCCAGGTCGAGGAGGCCAACGGCATCCGGGCGATGCGGGACGTCCTCCGGCACCTGCGCACGCTGCGGCTCAACGACCCCGACGACCAGCGGATCCTGCAGGGGCTGGTGACCCAGCTACAGAAGGCGGTCGACGACCGCGCGGAGCAGCTCGAGCTGCTGCCTCGGGGGTAGCAGGGCCTCGGGGACGACCCCCTCCCTACCCCCCCCGCAAGGGAAGGGGACAATTCGACAGATTGGGGGAATTACTCTCGGGACATGCCGGCGGCTTGGCCGCGTTCGAGGGTGGCGAGAGCCAGCTTGCGGGAGGCTTCGTCGATCATCTCGTCGCCGAGCATCACGGCGCCCGTGACTTCCACGTCGGTGGCCTGGCGGTAGGCGTCGATGACGCGGCGAGCGCGGTCGAAGTCCTCCTGGGTGGGTGAGAAGACCTCGTTGACCACCTCCACCTGGTCCGGGTGGAGCACCCACTTGCCGTCGTAGCCCAGCGCCGCCGAACGGCGGGCCGACTCCCGCAGGCCGGCCAGGTCCCGCACCTGCAGGAAGGGCCCGTCGATCGCCTGCAGCCCGCCGGCGCGGGCGGCCACGGCCACGCGGGCCAGGAAGTAGTGCCAGAGATCGCCTGGGTAGTCGGGCCTGGTGTCACCCGCACCGAACCCGGGCAGCCGCATGTCGGCGGCGAAGTCGACCGGTCCGAAGACCAGCGTCCGGTTGCGAGGGCTGGCGGCGGCCACCCGAGCCGAGTTCTCCATCCCCCGCGCGGTCTCGACCTGAAGCTCCAGGCCGATGGGCCGTTCCAGCCCCAGCTTCCACTCCAGCTGGTTCAGTAGGTGATGCACAAAGTGGACCGCGTCCACGTCGTCCACCTTGGGCAGCACGAGGCAGTCGAGACGATCGCCCGCCCCGTCCACGACGTGCCGGATGTCGTCGGCGCACCACCTGGTGTCGACGGCGTTGACCCGTACGCCCCGGGTCCTGCCCTCGTACCGATACGTGCGCAGGGCCTGGACCACCTGCTCGCGGGCCTGCTCCTTGGCCGAGGGCGCGACGGAGTCCTCCAGGTCGAAGAAGATCATGTCCGCAGCCGAGAGGTCCGCCTTCTCGTGGAAGCGCGGACGGCTGCCGGGGACCGAGAGACAGGATCGCCGTGCCGGCACGGTTATGCCTTTCCGGCCGCCTGGGCCGCCTCGACGTAGTCCTTGAGCGCCGCCATGCCCTGGCGGATGCCGTCGGCGTACTGGCTCTTCATCATGCCGCCCGCGAACCTGAGCACTCCTCCGAGCTGGTAGTCCATCTCGTAGACCAGGTGCGTGCTGCCCCGGCTCTCGTCGTACGTGTATGACCAATCGCCCTTCAGCGGGCCATCCACGAAGCGGCCGGCGCAGCGGCGAAACGGCTCCCAGACGGTGTGGAGGAGGGTCAGGCTGGCCTTGAAGCCGCCGGGCAGATCCAGGTCGTAGCGGACCACCCAGTTGGGTCCCGGCCGTCCCTGCACGGACTCCGCCCGCCGCAGGTAGCCCGCCCACCGGGGCACGTTTTCGAGGTCGATGTGGACGGCTTCCCAGACCGCCGGAGCAGGGGCACGGATCGTGATCTCTTCGCGAATCCGGGTCATGGTGCGATTATCTCGTGAGGTGACTGCACCCGCCCAGCGAGCGCGGGCCGCGCCGCCACGCAGGCGCGTCCTGGGCGCGCTCCGCCACCGCAATTACCGGCTCTTCTTCGCGGGCCAGATCATTTCCACGGTCGGCACCTGGATGCAGAGCCTGGCTCAGCCGTGGCTGGTCCTGCAGCTGACCCATTCCGCCTTCCTGGTCGGGCTGGTGGTGGCGCTCCAGTACCTCCCGGTCCTGCTACTGGCGCCCTTCGGTGGCCTGATCGCCGACCGCTTCCCGAAACGCCGCGTGCTGCAGCTCACCCAGGCCGCCTTCATGCTGCCCGCAGTCTTTCTGTTCGTGGCGACCTGGAATCACACGGCCAACTACTGGATGGTGGTGGCGGCGGCCCTGGTCTGGGGCCTTGTGCAGGCGGTGGACGTCCCCACGCGCCAGGCCTTCGCGATCGAGATGGTCGGCCGCGAGGACCTGATGAACGCCATCGCGCTGAACTCCTCAGTCTGGAACGCGGCCGCAGTGATCGGCCCCTCGCTGGCCGGGTTGGTGATCGCCTTCTTCGGCGTAGCTCCCTGCTTCCTGATCAACGCGGTGTCGTACGTGGCCGTGATCGGCGCCCTGTCATTGATGCACAACCTGCCTACGCTGCTGCCAGAGATCGCCAGGCAGCCCCTGCAGACGCGCATGCTCGAGGGCGCCCGCTATGTCAGGCGAGACCCGGTGGTGGCCGCGATGCTGCTGGTGGTCGCCGTCTTCTCCCTCTTCGCCATGAACCGCCTCACCCTGATGCCGCTGTTCGCGGACCAGGTACTGAAGGTGGGCGCAGTCGGATTCGGCCTGCTGATGGGAGCCGTGGGCCTTGGTTCGCTGACCGGCGCCATGACGCTCGCCGTGATGGCGCCGGAGCCGAGCGGGCGCCGCCAGTTCTGGGTCGGCGCGGGTTGGGCCGCGGCCCTGCTGGCCTTCAGCTTCTGCCGCTATCTGCCGCTCTCCATGGCGCTCCTCTTCTTGGCCGGAATGTGCCAGATGTGGTTTCTGGCCACGGCGAACACGCGGGTGCAGACCGCGACTCCCGATCGTTTGCGGGGCCGCGTCATGGCCTTCTACGCGCAGGCGGTGATGGGCGTCGGTCCGCTGGGCGCGACCCAGGCCGGCGCGCTCGCTTCCTTCATCGGCGCACCGGCTGCCATGGCCGTCGGCGCGGCGGTCGCCGGGCTCCTCATCATCGGCGTGAGGCTGCTCCGGCCGACTGTTTTCACACTGGAACCCTCAGAGATGGTCGCGTGACAGACCCGCGGCCAATATCATTCACCAGTGGCGATCAGGCGGAGACGCACGCCCACCAACCAGGGCCTCGACGAGCTGGTCTCGCAGACTGCGGACATGGTCGCGCAGCTGCTGCGTGAGAACCGCACGCTGAAGGCCGAGAACGAGAGGCTCAGCCGCGAGCTGGAGCGCGTCAGCCGGGGCTGGGAGGAGATCCGCCGGCTCGCCCGCTCCGCCCCGCGCTCGACTCCCCGCCGCCGCCCCAGCCGCTGAGGCGCGCCCTCGGGGGCGCAAAGGCGCTCGCCTGGGCTCCCGCGGCTGGAGGAAGG
This sequence comes from Candidatus Dormiibacterota bacterium, assembly GCA_030946725.1. Classification (GTDB taxonomy): domain Bacteria; phylum Chloroflexota; class Dormibacteria; order Dormibacterales; family Dormibacteraceae; genus Nephthysia. The sequence goes on along the minus strand of JALYYF010000344.1, from coordinate 1,200 downwards.
CGGGCTGGCCGATGTCCGCTGTGGGCACGGACCGATCTGACAGACCCAGGACACGGCCACGTTCAGGCGTTACCCTCGAAGAGGATGGTGGAGTCCCGTCCGTCTGTACGGGATCCGATCGGGCAGCGAATGCAGCTGCTGGTCCCGATCCTTCGAGCCCAGACCGCGACCGCTGTGCTCTCGGTCGCCGACGCCCTCTCGGCCGCCAACTCCGGCCAGGGCCACGTGCTGGGAGTCGTGGAGGTGCCACGGGGACCCACGGACGACCTGGCCTCGCAGGTCGCCGGGCGCCGCCACGACCTGCTGCGCTGGATCGCCGCCATCGACGCCCACAAGCCCGGCCTGCGCCGGGGCCTCGCCATCCAGATGCGGGTCTGCCACAACGTCTCCCTCGGTATCAGGGAGGCGGTGTACGAGAACGGCAGCAACCTGATCCTGATCGAGTGGCCCGGCCTCAGCAGCCGCCGGCCCAGGATCCTGAGCTCCGTCCTCGACGACCTCGCCTCTCATCCACCCGCCGACCTGCTCCTGGTGCGTCCGGGCACGCGGGCAGGGCAGGACCCGCTCAGCGTGCGGCGCGTGCTGGTCCCGATTCGCGGCGGCCCCAACGCAAGGCTGGCCTTGATGGCCGCCGTAAGCATCGGCGAGGTGCACGGGGCCGACGTGACGGCGCTCCACATCTACGGCTCGGAGCATCACCCCCGGCGGCGGGCGGCGGAGGTCGACCAGGTCCACGACCTGCTCAACGAGTTCCGCTACCGGCAGCTCGACCTGGTCGAGAAGGACGCCGAGAACGTCGGCGAGGTGATCAGGGGCGAGGGCCAGGGCTATGACGTCATCGTCCTCGGCGCCTACGCCGAGGCATCCCAGCCGCAGGTCCTGGTCCAGTCGCTGCTGACCCCCAGCCTCCGCCACCTCGAGGGCACCATCATCCTGGCCAAGAGCGCCGGCGGCTCCGAGGTCTCCCCTCCGGGCGACATCGGGCGGGGCAGTTAGTCTGGGCGCATGGAGCGAAGAAGCGAGGACCAGGCGCCCGACACCGACCAGGATCCCACCCTCGAAGACCCGGACACGCCGATCGAGGCCCGCGACCCCGAACAGGCCGCCTCGGAGGGTGACCCGGTCCAGGGCTGGCAGGAGGACGAGCCGACGGAGCTGGAGCAGGAGCCGGACGACGGGTACCACCCGGAGCAGGGCGGT
>JALYYF010000335.1 GCA_030946725.1 Candidatus Dormiibacterota bacterium | reverse complement strand
CTCGCGCATCTGCCCCTCGGCGGAGACGGCCGTCAGCGCGCTTTCCAGGATCGAAAGTCCTTCCTCGAGCTGGTCATCGGATGTGCTGAGCGGGGCCAGCATGCGGATCACGTTGGCGTGCACGCCCGCCTTCAGCACCAGCAGTCCGCGCTCGCGACACGCCGCCAGGACGCGGGCCGCCTCGGGACCAGCCGGCTCGCGGCTCTCCCGGTCCTTGACCAGCTCGATCGCCGCCATGGCGCCGAGTACCCTGACGTCACCTATCAGCGGCTGTGACTGCGTCCAGCCGTTCAGCTGCTCGTCCAGCCGGGGACCGAGCTCGGCGGCGCGTTCCACCAGCCTTTCGTCGGCCAGTACGTCGAGCACCGCCAGGGCGGCCGCGCAGGCGACCGGATTGCCGCCGAAGGTACCGCCCAGGCCGCCGGGACCGGGCGCGTCCATCACCTCGGCCCGACCCACCACTCCCGAAAGAGGCAACCCGGCCGCGATCGACTTGGCCACCGTGATCATGTCCGGGTGGATCCCGCTGTGCTCGACGGCGAACATGCGGCCGGTCCGGCCGAAGCCGGTCTGGATCTCATCCGCGATCAGGAGGATGCCCTCGCGCCGCGTGAGCTCGCGAAGTTTCAGCATGAACTCCACCGGGGCCGGTACGAACCCCCCCTCGCCCAGCACCGGCTCGATCACGATCGCCGCCACGCGCTCGGCGCTGACCTCCGACTCGAAGACCTCGTCGAGCGCCTGCAGCGCGCGCCGGGTGCTCCAGCCCCGGTACTCGTAGGGATACGGCGCCTTGTAGACCTCGGGCGCGTACGGCCCCGCGTCTTGCTTGTACGGCTCCGCCGTCCCCGTCAGACTCAGACCCAGCAGGGTCCTGCCGTGGAAGCTGCCGCGGAAGCTGATCACCGCCGGTCGCCCGGTGTAGACGCGGGCGATCTTGACGGCGTTCTCCACGGCTTCGGCACCGGTGCTGAAGAAGACTGCCTTCTTGGGGCTCGGCCCTGGCGCCAGCTCGCTGAGCTTCTGCGCCAGCCGCAGGTAGGGCTCGTACATGGCGACCTGGAAGGCGCTGTGGGTCAAACGCTCGAGCTGCCGGCGCGCCGCCTCGACCACGCGCGGGTGGGTGTGGCCGACGTTGAGCGTCCCGATTCCGGATGCGAAATCCAGGTAGCGACGGCCGTTGACGTCCCATAGCTCGGAGCCCCGCGCGTGCTCGACTACCAGGGGATGGGCGGTGGCCACACCCCTGGCGACGAACTCCGCGCGGAGACTCCTGAGCTCCCCCTCCTCCTCCTGCTCCTCCTCCTGCTCCTCGCGCGGGCGAGGCTCACCCGCGGCTTCGTTCAGCGCCACGGGTGAGCTCTCCTCCGCCTGCATCACCGGATGGCCGGCTCGGCATCGGACGGGATGCCCGCCGTCCCTGTCTCGGTGTCCGGATGGAAGTACCTCCGCCGGATGTTCGACCAGATCAGAGCCAGGGCGCCGGTCACGAGCACGCTGACCGGGATGATCACCTGGAACTTGCCGTTGGTGGCGTCGAACGCTATGGCGCCCGAGGTCGTCCAGTCCTGGTAGACGAGGTAGACGGCCAGGGCGAACAGGGTCAGCGCGCCCGCCACCGGGACCACTCCGATGATGATCAGGTCCCTGGCGCTGCGGCGCAGGCGGTCCCGGTAGGTGACCGCGCAGGCGATGCCGGACCAGCCGTAGTAGAAGGCGACCAGCAGGCCGATGGAGGTGACGCCGGCCGCGACCACCTGGTTGATGGCGCCCAGCCTGGTCGACAGCACCGCGATCAGCCCGGAGATCACTCCGATGATCAGCGTGCCGATCCAGGGTGTCCGCCAGACGGGATGGATGATCGCCCAGACCCTGCCGAGCACGCCGTCGCGGCCCATGGCCAGGGTCGTGCGGGCGGTAGGCAGCAGCGTGGTCTGGATCACGGCCACCGTCGAGGAGACCAGGGCCAGCGCCGCCAGCGAGCCCCAGCCGGGGCCGACCAGCTTGTTGGCGTAGAAGGTCAGCGCGGTGCCGCCGTTGTCCTGGAGCTCCTTCGGGGTCAGGACCATCTGGATCGCGACTGCTGAGATCAGGAAGAGGATCAGCAGCGCGACCATCCCGAAGAGGCCGGCGCGCCCGGGGTTCTCCGCGGCGTCGTCCGTCTCCTCGTTGAGGTTGGCCGCGGTGTCCCAGCCCCAGTAGAAGAAGACGGCGATCACGACACCGCCGGCGAGAGCGGTCAGTGAACCGAAGGCCAGCGGGTTGAACCAGTTGAACGAGAAGGCGG
>JALYYF010000302.1 GCA_030946725.1 Candidatus Dormiibacterota bacterium | reverse complement strand
GTCGGTCGGCGAAAGGCGTTTCGGCTGACTATTCGACCTTCCAGGTCATCGGTTTTCCTCTCGCACGGGGGCCTCGAGGACCGCCCACGACAACCAGGCCGTCACGGCCGGGCTGCACCGGGGCTTCTCAGCCCCTGTCGATCGTCGGCACGACAAGTCTCAATCTCCTTTTCGAATCAATGGCTGACCTGACAGGCCGAGCCGAAAGCTCGCCTGTCCCTCACTCGGTGACGGAGGAGGGATCAGCCGGGGCGTTCGATCAGAGAGACGAGCGTCAGCTCCAGGACCGTGGTCGGCGGCAGCACATGGAGTCTCGGCAGAGCCAGCGCCGGCTCTTCGACTGTGAAGAACACGGCCAGGCCCAGAGGTCGGGGAGCGTGCGAAGGCGGCGGCACCGCCTGGCAGAAGCCGGTCGGAGGACAGCCGCCACCTGGCGCGGGGTTGCCGGGGTCGGCAGGCAGGCCGGCACCGCCGCCGGAGGACGGGTCCGAACCCGTCGGAACCTGGAGCCCACCCGGCACGAGCGGATACGGCAGCCAGCTCATGAATCCGTTCTGCACGCGCATCGGGCTGACAGCGGGGCCTTTCGCGGTCTGCCCGGCGTCCGCGGCCCTGACCGAGGCGATGGGCCTGGCGGCCGATACGGGCGGCGAGGCCGGGTCACCGTCGGGCGCGGCCGCGGGCGTCGAAACGTCCGGATGCGATGCCTGCGTGCGAGTCGCGGAGACGGGCTGCGGCGAATACGTGTGGCTGGTGGGCGGCGGGGAGTCAGGAGGAGGGTCCGCCGGCGTGCTGTCGGGGGGTGTGCCGTCAGGCAGAGGCGTCCTGTCAGGGAGAGGCGTGCTGTCGGGCAGCGGCGTGCTGTCGGGCAGCGGTGCGCTATCCGGCGGCGGAGTACTGTCGGGCGGCAGTGTGCTGTCAGGCGGCGTGCTGGCAGGAGGCGGCGTACTGGCTGAAGGCGTGCCGGCGGGGGGCACACTGACCGGCGGACCAGTGGCCGGATGCTCACCGGCCGGCGGCGGCCCACTCGCCGCAGGCCCGCTTGCAGGCGGGTTGGAGCTTGCCGGCGGCCCGGCCGAGTGCGGCTGGGCGGGCGGCGGGTTGCTCGGCGGCGGGTCGATCGCCGGCCGCGCCGGCACCGACGTCGGCCCCTGCGCCCCGCGGCCGGGAAGCGCGCTGATCGGCTGGTTGTGGGCCGCCGGGGCCTGTCCACGCCCGGCCGACCGCGAGGCGGTGGTCTCCCTCCCCGCCTGTCCCGCTGTCTCGGGAGTCACAGGAACCTGCTGCGCCCTGGCGGCCGCGGCAGATGGCGCGACCGGGTTGGTGGTCGTGGCGGGAGTCGTCTCGGCCGCCTGCGCGGGTTCGCTTCTCGCGAGCACCCCGACAAGGAACACGGCGCAGCCCAGAAAAAACGCCTGTAGCAAGCCTCGAGGCGACGTCAACCTCGCCAGCTCCCTCCTCAGCCCAGTGCCCAGAACCATAGATAGAAATACCCAGAGCCCTGGGGCTAGGGCCCAGGATTCCCGTCGCTACCATCGCGGGTCAAGAGACGCCGGTCAAGTTCCGAACTGAGCTCTCTGCAGCACGTGGGGCGCATGCCTCAAGCGCTCGGCGACCGAGTCTTCTGCTCTACTCGACCTTTCTCAGCAGCACCAGGGAGCGGTCCATGACCGGCACCTGGCCGCCCGCGCGGTGGAAGCGGGGAAGCGGGTCCGCGGTGTCCAGAACCCGCATCCAGCGCCTGCCGTATGGCCCGCGGGGAAGCGTGAAGCGCAGCGGTTCGTAGTAGGCGTTGAAGAGCACGAAGAACGAGTCGTCCCGCACCCGCCGGCCGCGCGGGTCCGGTGCCGCGATCTCGTCGCCGTTCAGAAAGACGGCCAGGGAAAGCGCCGTCGCCCAGTCCTGCGGCGACATCTGGTTGCCGTCCGGCCGGAACCACGCGATGTCGGTCAGACCGGCCGACTTGATCGGGTGCCCCAGGAACCAGCGGCGGCGGCGAAAGACCGGGTGCGTACGACGCAGATCGATGAGCCGGGCGGTGAAGTGAAGCAGGCTCTCGTCGACGTCGGACCAGTCGAAGTAGGACAGGTCGTTGTCCTGGCAGTAGCCGTTGTTGTTGCCGTTCTGCGTCCTTCCCAGCTCGTCGCCGCCGAGCAGCATGGGGACGCCCTGCGAGAGCATCAGCGTGGCCAGCATGTTGCGCTTCTGCCGATCCCGGAGGGCCCGGATGGCCAGGTCCTCGGTGGGACCCTCCACGCCGCAGTTCCAGGACCGGTTGTGATTCTCCCCGTCGCGGTTTCCCTCGCCGTTCGCCTCGTTGTGCTTCTCGTTGTATGAGACGAGGTCTTCCAGCGTGAAGCCGTCGTGCGCGGTCACGAAGTTGATGCTGGCGTAGGGACGCCGGCCATCCTCCTGGTAGAGGTCGGACGAGCCGGTGAAGCGGAATGCGAACTCTCCCAGCGTCCCCGGCTGGCCGCGCCAGTAGTCACGCACGTTGTCGCGGTACTTGCCGTTCCACTCAGACCAGAGGACCGGGAAGTTGCCCACCTGGTAGCCGCCCTCGCCGACGTCCCACGGCTCGGCGATCAGCTTCACCTGTGACAGGATCGGGTCCTGCTGTACGAGGTCGAAGAAGGCGGAGAGCCGGTCGACGTCGTGCAGCTCGCGAGCCAGCGTCGCCGCCAGGTCGAAGCGGAAGCCGTCGACGTGCATCTCCAGGACCCAGTAGCGGAGGCTGTCCATGATCATCTGGAGGACGTGCGGGTGCCGCATGTTCAGGCTGTTGCCGGTCCCCGTGTAGTCCATGTAGAAGCGCCGGTTCTCAGGGACGAGCCGGTAGTAGGCCGCGTTGTCGATTCCGCGCAGTGACAGCGTGGGGCCGAAGTGGTTCCCCTCGGCCGTGTGGTTGTACACCACGTCGAGGATCACCTCGATGCCGGCGGAGTGCAGCGTCTGCACCATCCGCTTGAACTCCTGGACCTGCTCCCCGTGCTGCCCGCTGGAGCTGTACTCGTTGTGTGGCGCGAAGTAGCCGATGGAGTTGTATCCCCAGTAGTTGCGGAGGCCCCGCTCGACCAGCGCGTAGTCGTGCACGAACTGGTGTACGGGCAGCAGCTCCACCGCCGTGACGCCGAGCCGGTTGAAGTGCGCGATCGCCTCCGGCGAACAGAGCCCGGCGTAGGTGCCCCGGAGCTCCGGCTCTATGTCGGGGTGCCTGCACGTGAAGCCCCTGACGTGGACCTCGTAGATGACCGTCTCGTGCCATGGGGTTCTCAGGCGGCGGTCGTCCTCCCACATGAACCAGGGGTCGATGACCACCGACTTGGGCATGTAGCGGCCGCTGTCCGACTCGTCCTTGACCAGGTCGTCGTCGCCCAGCTGGTAGGCGAAGATCGACTCGTTCCAGTCGATGTCCCCGGCGATGGCCTTGGCGTAGGGATCCAGGACCAGCTTGGAGGGGTTGGCGCGCATGCCCAGCGGCGGCTCGTAGGGACCGTACACACGGTAGCCGTAGAGCTGGCCGGGCCGGATGTTGGGCAGGTAGCCGTGCCAGCAGAGGGCCGTCTTCTCGGGCAGGTCCAGCCGCGTCTCCCTGCCGCGGTCGTCGAACAGGCAGAGCTCCACCCGCTCCGCCACCTCGCTGAAGAGAGAGAAATTGGTGCCGGTTCCATCAAAGCTGGCCCCCAGCGGGTAAGGCTGTCCCGGCCACACTTCCATGGCTGCCTAACCTATCAACTGATGCAACCTGACACGGCACTTGCTTCCGCCTGGGGCATCGCCCCCGGCTACCACGACATCTCCGGCCGCTGGGTGGAACCCGAGGCCGAGTCGGTCTCGCGAGTGCTGGCCACGCTGGGAGCCGGCGGTCCGGAACCCCCCGCGTCCCCCGTTCGCTTCGTGGAGCAGGGCACCTCGCCGGAGCTGGAGGAGCCCCACGAGGTGGTCACCGAGGACGGTGCCACGATCACGGTCGGCGACCGTCTGCGCGCCGACCTGCCCCCCGGATACCACTTCCTGCGCCGCCTGAGTGACGGCTCCAGCCGGCGCCTGGTGGTGACACCCCGCCGCTGCTACTTTCCCGAGGAGCTGCGGACCTGGGGCTGGGCCGTCCAGCTCTATGGGCTGCGTTCCCGCTCGAGCTGGGGGTTCGGTGACCTCGCCGACCTCCGCGAGCTGGCCGGCTGGTCGGCCGGCCTTGGCGCCGGCATCCTGCTGCTCAACCCGCTCCACGCCGCGCTGCCCCCGCCGCTCCAGGAGCCCAGCCCCTACTACCCCTCCAGCCGGCGCTTTCGCAATCCGCTCTACATCCGCGTCGAGGAGGTACCCGGCGCCGAGCGACTCGGTGACGGGCTGGCCCCCATGGCCACCGCGGGGCATCAGCTCAACTCGAGCCGGGTCCTCGACCGCGACCGCGTCCTGGAGCTGAAGATGGCAGCCCTGGAGAAGGTCTTCTCGCCCTTCGCCGGAGACGTGGCATTCGACCGCTATCGCGAGCGGGAGGGCCAGGGACTCGAGGACTACGCAACCTTCTGCACCATCTTCGAGAGCCTACGTGAGCCCTGGACCGCCTGGCCCGAGGACTTGCGGCATCCGGCCAACCCCGGCGTGGCCCGCTTCCGGCAGGCACATCGGGCTCGGGTCCACTTCCACGAGTGGCTGCAGTGGCTTCTGGACGTGCAGCTGCAGGCCGCCGCACGGGAGCTCGGCCTCGTCCACGACCTGGCGATAGGGGTGGCGCCCTACGGCGCCGACACCTGGCTCTGGCAGGACCAGTTCGCGCACGACATGCGCGTGGGCGCCCCTCCCGATCCCTTCAACGCCGCCGGGCAGGACTGGGGCCTGCCGCCCTTCGACCCCTGGCGCCTGCGGGCGGCGTCCTACGAGCCGTTCATCCAGACCATCCGGGCCGCCTTCCGCCACGGCGCCGGCCTTCGCATCGACCACGTGATGGGCCTCTTCCGGCTCTTCTGGATCCCCGCCGGAGAGGGCCCCGGCCGCGGCGTCTACGTCCAGTACCCGTTCGGGGACCTGCTCGACATCCTCGCCCTGGAGAGCTGGCGGGCGCGCTCGTTCGTGATCGGCGAAGACCTGGGCACGGTGGAGGACCGCGTTCGCGAGGAGATGGCCGCGCGGCGGATCATCGCCTACCACCTGCTGTGGTTCGAAGACCGCCCCCCCGAGACCTACCGTCTCGACTCCATGGCGGCGCTGACCACCCACGACCTTCCCACCCTGGCCGGGGTCTGGGAGGGCGCCGACTCCGACCCGGCGGTCCGCGAGCGCCTCAAGCGCTTCACGGGCGCCGGCGACGACACCGCCACCGAACTGGTCGCGGAGTCGGCCCACCGGGTGCTGGCCTCGGCACCCTCCCGGCTGGTCACCGCCACCCTGGAGGATGCGCTGGGCGTCGCCGAGCGGCCCAACCGTCCCGGCACCACCACCGAGTGGCCCAACTGGTCGCTGGCGCTTCCGGTACCGCTGGAGGAGCTGAAGAGCGATCCCCGGGCGGCGCGCCTGGCCGAGGCGCTGCGCCGGTGAAAGTCCTGGTCACCGGTGGCCGGGGGACTCTGGGCAGCCGCGTCGTCGAGGGGCTGCAGGCGGAGGGCCACCAGGCGCTCGCCGCCGGAAGGCGCGGCCCGATCGTCCTCGACCTCTCCACAGGCGCCGGCCTCGATGACGCCGTCCGGGGAGTCGAGGCGATCGTCCATTGCGCATCGGACCCCGGAGGACGGGACGTCCGTGAGGTGGAGGTCGAGGGCACCGCGCGACTCGTGGCGGCGGCCCGCAGGGCGGGCACGCGGCATCTCATCTATGTCTCGATCGTCGGCGTCGACCGGGTTCCCCTCCCCTACTACCGGCACAAGCTGCACGCGGAGAAGGTGGTCGAGCGCGGCCGGCTGCCCTGGTCGATCCTCCGCGCCACCCAGTTCTTTCCCTTCGTGGAGCACATGCTGACGTCCTCGCCGGTGCTGCTGGCTCCGCGCGGCTTCCTGGTCCAGCCGGTCGCGGTGGAGGAGGTCGCAGCTCGCCTTGTCCGGGCCGTCGACGAAGGCCCGGCGGAACGCCTGCTCGAGTTCGCCGGCCCCGAGATCCGGGAGGTGGCGGACATTGCGCGCTCCCTGCGCAGAGCGCGACGCCTCCGCCGCCCAATCCTGAGCCCCTGGCTGCCCGGCCGGCGGTCGACCGCCCTGCGCAGAGGCGGCCTGACCAGCGCCGGCGCCGAGAGGGGAGCCCTCACGTGGGAGTCCTGGCTGGCCAGCGGCTGAATTCGGGCCTGGCCGAATGCCCCGGATACCGTGTGCTAGTGTTCGGCGAGAGCAGTGTTCGGCCACGAGCCTGGATATCCCCCGCGCGAGCCGTTCGACCAGCCCGTCGAGCCGGCTCCCGAAGGAGTCGTGCGGGACCCTGGCCCGGTGCAACCCGGCTACTACCAGGCGCGGACCGTCGTCCAGCCTGGCCCTCCGATCTTCGTCCAGGCCTATGACCCGCGCAATGAGCGCATCGTCTGGCTGATAACCGCGGTCGTGGACGTGGTGCTCGCCATGCGCTTCATCTTCATGCTGCTGGGCGCCTCGACGCAGGCCGCCTTCGCCTCACTGCTCTACGGCGTGACCTTCCCGCTGGTGGCTCCCTTCGAGGGGATGTTCAGCACGCCCAGCCGCGGCGGCTCCGTCTTCGAGCCGGCGTCGCTGGTCGCCATCGTCGTCTACACGCTGATCGGCTGGGTGGTCGTGGCCGTGATTCGCATCCGGCACTCCCGCCGCCGTCCGCCTCCGTAGGTTCATTCCAGGGCCGCTTCGGCGGCGCGCAAACGTAGCGGCTGACACCAGGCTTACGTCCGCGAGCTAAGTGTTCTGCGAACGTAAACCTTTAGACGGGCGGGCTACTCAAGCGGTAGGAATTCACAAGTCTGCAGCGGTATCCTTTTGCGCGAATGGGGGAGAGTAAGAACAGGCGCTTACGCGTCACTGTCGACCTGCTTCGCGAGCTGGCCGCCAACCTCGACGCGCTCAACAACGCGGCCTCTCCGCACGCCGGCTTGAACCGGACCGATCTGCGGGCGCTCGACATCATCGCGATGCAGGAGAGCCTGACCGCGGGGCAGCTGGCGGCGCGCCTCAAGCTCACGACCGGTGCCATAACGGGCGTGCTGGACCGGCTCGAGCGTGCCGGCCAGGCGGTGCGCACCCATGACACCGAGGACCGGCGCCGCGTGGTGGTCCAGCCGACAGAGCAGGCCAAGGGCGAGGGTTACCTCGCCTTCCCGGGGCTGGCGAACGACTTCGAGAGCCTGCTCGCCGAGTACTCTGACACGGAGCGACAGGTGATCGACGGGTTCCTGCGCGGCATCAACAGGACCCTCGCCGCGCGCGCCGACCAGCTGAGCAGCCAGCGCCCCGAACACTAGCCCGTTCTCTCCCCCGCGGCAGTCGGGGGAGTACCCGGCGCAGCCGGGGGAGGGGCCCTCGCCGCGGGCCGGCCGCGAGTACGATCAGAGCATGGTGGAAGCTCAGCGCGATCTCCCCGGGACCGATCTCACCTTCTACTCGCTGGAAGCCGCGCAGCAGGCGGGGCTTGGCGAGATGGGCCGCCTACCGGTGACGGTCAAAGTCCTGCTCGAGATGCTGCTGCGTCAAGCCGGGCGCTCGGAGGTGAGCGAGACCAGTCTGCGCGCCCTCGCCTCCTGGCCCGACGCCTCGGCGCCGGAGGCCGAGCTGCCCTACACCCCGGCCCGGGTCCTTCTCCAGGACTTCACCGGTGTCCCCGCCGTGGTCGACCTGGCGGCCATGCGTTCGGCGATGCAGCGGGCCGATCGTGACCCCGGCCGGATCGATCCGGAGGTGCAGGTCGACCTGGTCATCGACCACTCCGTGCAGGTTGACGTCTTCGGCAGCGGTCGAGCCTACCACGACAACATCGAGCGGGAGTACGAGCGCAACGGCGAACGCTACGCCCTGCTGCGCTGGGCGCAGGAGGCGTTCCACAACTTCAGCGTGGTGCCGCCGGGGATGGGCATCTGCCACCAGGTCAACCTGGAGCACCTGAGCCAAGTGGTCCAGGTCCGGCCCGGCACCGACGGCTCCCAGCGCCGCCTGGCCATCCCCGACACGCTGGTCGGCACCGACTCCCACACCACGATGGTCAACGGCCTTGGCGTGCTGGGGTGGGGTGTCGGCGGCATCGAGGCCGAGGCCTGCATGCTGGGACAGCCGATGTACCTGCCGCCACCGCAGGTGATCGGGGTCAGGTTCCTGAACGCCCTTCCCGCCGGCTCCACGGCAACCGACCTGGTCCTCACCCTGACCGAGATGCTCCGCAAGCACGGCGTGGTGGCGAAGTTCGTGGAGTTCTGCGGCGACGGGCTGGGCACGCTCACCGTGGCCGACCGCGCCACGCTCTCCAACATGTGCCCCGAGTACGGGGCGACCAGCGCCCTCTTCCCCGTCGACGGGCAGACGCTGCGCTACCTCGAGATGACGGGCCGCAGCCCCGAGCACATAGAGCTGGTCGAGCGCTACTGCAAGCAGCAGGGCATCTTCCGCGTCGACGGAACGCCCACCCCGGTCTTCACGGAGCTGCTGGAGCTCGACCTGGCGCAGGTGGAGCCAAGCCTGGCCGGCCCGCGCCGTCCGCAGGACCGCGTCGCGCTGAACTCGGTCTGGGAGAGCTTTCACTCCGTGTTCAAGGAGGAGGAGCCCGCCGAGGCCGACGAACTTCACCGGTTCAAGGACGAGGGCGGCGGCCAGACGGCACAGGTCAGGAGCCCGGCGGGAGGCGGAGTCGCCGTCGAGGAACGGCCCGAGACGGGCGTGCGCAACGGCTCGGTCGTGATCGCCGCCATAACCAGCTGCACCAACACCTCGAACCCCACGGTGATGGTGGCTGCCGGCCTGCTCGCCCGCAAGGCGGTCGAGGCGGGGCTCAGCGTGCCGCCGTTCGTCAAGACCAGCCTGGCGCCCGGTTCCCGGGTCGTGACGGACTACCTGCAGCAGGCCGGCCTCCTGGACTACCTGGAGAAGCTCGGCTTCTTCCTGGTCGGTTACGGCTGCACCACCTGCATCGGCAACTCCGGCCCCCTGGCCGACGAGCACGTCGAGGAGGAGGTGCAGCGCCGGGACCTCAACGTGGTCGCCGTGCTTTCCGGCAACCGCAACTTCGAGGCTCGCATCCACCCGCTGGTGCGCGCGAGCTACCTGGCCTCGCCGCCGCTGGTGGTGGCCTACGCGCTCGCAGGGACGGTGCGCCGCGACCTCACCGAGGAGCCTCTCGGACACCACGCGGAGACAGGGCGCCCCGTCTTCCTGCGCGACATCTGGCCGAGCGCCGAAGAGGTGAGCCAGGTCGTCGGAGAGTGCGTCCGCCAGGACATGTTCAGGCGCGAGTACGAGCGCATCTACGACGGGGACGAGCACTGGCAACGGATGGAGGCGCCCACCGGCCAGATCTACGAGTGGGACGCCGACTCCACGTACGTGCAGGAGCCGCCGTATTTCGAAGGCATGAAGCCGGAGCCCGAGCCGATGCGGGATGTGGCCGGCGGCCGGGTGCTGGTCATGGTCAGTGACTCCGTCACGACCGACCACATCTCACCGGCCGGCAGCATCCCGGCCGCCAGCCCGGCCGGCCAGTACCTCCTCTCAAAGGGCGTGGAGAAGGTGGACTTCAACTCCTACGGCGCCCGCCGGGGGAACCACGAGGTGATGATGCGCGGCACCTTCGCCAACATCCGGCTGCGAAACGAGGTCGCCCTGGGCAAGGAGGGCTACTGGACCCGCCATCTGCCTTCAGGAGAAG
>JALYYF010000218.1 GCA_030946725.1 Candidatus Dormiibacterota bacterium | reverse complement strand
CGATTCCGGCTCTGCTCCCGGCCACCGCGGCCGCCGCCACGGTAGCCGCCGCCGTTCCGTTCGCGCTGCTCGCGCGGTGGCGCCGGGGAGGAGAGGGCCGCGGCCACGGCGTCCATGTCGATCTTCTCGTCGGCCGGCTCGCCGCGAGCGGCCAGCTCTTCCAGGGCCTCCTGCCTGCTCAGGTTGAGGCGGCCCTGGCTGTCGATCTCCGTGGCCTTGACCTGGATCTCGTCGCCCACGTTGACGACCTCCTCCACCCGCTCCACGCGGTGGTCGGTGAGCTTGGAGATGTGGACGAGCCCGTCCTGGTTGGGCAGCACTTCGACGAAGGCGCCGAAGGGCATGATGCGCACCACCTTGCCGCGGTAGATCCTGCCCACCTCGACCTCGTCCGTGAGGCCTTTGATCCAGTCGATCGCGCGCCGGGCGCCGTCCTGGTCCGACGAGGCGACGAACACCGTGCCGTCGTCCTCCACGTCGATCTGGGCCCCGGTCTCCTCCACGATCTTGCGGATGACCTTGCCTCCAGGTCCGATCACGTCCCGGATCTTGTCGGGGTTGATCTGCAGCGTGGTGATTCGGGGTGAGAAGGGGCTCATCTCGCGGCGAGGCTCGGGTATGACCTCGAGCATCTTGTCGAGGACCGTCAGCCGCGCTTCGCGCGCCTGCTCCAGGGCCTCACCCATCATCTGGCGCGACAGCCCCTTGATCTTGATGTCCATCTGGAGCGCCGTGATCCCGTCCGCGGTACCGGCGACCTTGAAGTCCATGTCACCGAGCGCGTCCTCGACTCCCTGGATGTCGGTGAGGATCGCGTAGCCTCCCTCACGAGTCACCAGGCCCATGGCGATGCCCGCCACGGGAGCCTTTATCGGCACTCCGGCGTCCATGAGGGCCAGCGTCGAGCCGCAAACCGAGGCCATGGACGTGGAGCCGTTCGAGGAGAGGATCTCCGAGACCAGGCGCATCGTGTAGGGCCACTGCTCGATCTCGGGGACGACAGGCAGCAGGGCCCGCTCGGCGAGCGCGCCATGCCCGATCTCACGGCGTCCCGGGCTGCGCAGCGGCTTGGCCTCACCGGTCGAGAAGGGCGGCATGTTGTAGTGGTGCATGTAGCGCTTGGACTCTTCCAGCCCGAGGCCGTCCAGCTTCTGGGCGTCTCCCATGGTCCCGAGGGTCAGGATGGTCAGCGCCTGGGTCTGGCCGCGCTTGAACATCCCCGAGCCGTGCGTCCGGGGCAGCACGCCCACCTGCACGGAGATCGGTCGAATGTCGCGGGTGCCGCGGCCGTCCATGCGGATGCCTTCTTCGATCACGCGCTGCCGGACCCGGTCCTTCACCGCCTTCTCGAAGAGCGTCCCGACGACGTCCGCGCTCTCCGGCCAGCGCTCGGCGAGCGCCGCTCGCAGCTCACTCTTGAGCTCGGCCAGCCGGCGCTCCCGCTCCGCCTTGTCGGAGTGGAAGGCCGCCTCGTCGAGGCGGGGGGCGAGGTACTCGCGAACCCCTTCCACCACCTCCGGGTCGTAGTGCGGCGGCGTGAACTCGAACTTCGGCTTGCCGACCTCGGCGCGCAGCTCGTCCAGGGACTGGCAGATGCGGCCGATCTCCTCGTGCGCCTTCTCCAGCGCCTCCACGATGATCTGTTCGGTCACGCCGCGGGCGCCCGCCTCGACCATCAGGATCGCGTCCCGCGTACCGGACACCACCAGGTCGAGCTCGGACCTATCCATGTCGGCCATCGGCGGGTTGACCACCAGCTGGCCGTCGATGTAACCCACGCGCACCGCACCGATCGGCCCCTGGAAGGGGATGTCCGAGATCGTCAGCGCCGCCGAGGCGCCGTTCATGGAGAGGATCGCCGGGTCCGCCTCCTGGTCGACCGAGAGGACGGTGGAAACCACCTGTACGTCGTTCCGGAAGCCCTCCGGGAACAGCGGCCTGATCGGGCGGTCGGTCAACCGCGAGGTCAGGATCGCCTGCTCGCTCGGCCGCCCCTCCCTGCGCAGGAAGGCGCCGGGGATCTTCCCGGCGGCGTACAGCTTCTCCTCGTAGTCGACCGTCAGCGGGAAGAAGTCGATGCCCTCCCGCGGCTCCCGCGACATGATCGCGGTGCAGAGCACCACGGTGTCACCGGTTCGAATGAGCACCGCGCCGCTGGCTTGCTCAGCCACCGTCCCGGTGCTGATGGTCACCGGACGTCCGGCGATCTCCAAAGTCTTCGTGACTTCAGCCACGTGTATTACCTCCAAGGTGGGAGGTCAGGGACCTTGCAGCTGAGCTCGAAGCGGTTGGCCTCGAGGCCAGGTGCCAGGGGCCTGACCCCCGCGTTATCTGGGCAGGATGGCCCGCCCGCTCTCCTATCTCCTGATCCCTAGCTTCGCGATGAGCGCGCGGTAGCGCTCGACGTCGTTGCGGCTCAGGTAGTTCAGCAGCCGGCGCCGCTTGCCGACCAGGATGAGGAGGCCACGCCTGGAATGGTGGTCCTTCTTATGGGTCTGCAAATGCGTGGTGAGCTCACGGATGCGCTCTGTGAAGATCGCAACCTGAACTTCAGGTGACCCTGTGTCGGTCTCGTGGAGGCGGTGCTCCCCGGCCAACCTTGCCTTGACTTCGCTATCGACTGCCAAACTCGTGGCCGATTATACCGGGCGCCCACGGGCGACCAGCGATCCCCGCCACGGCCGCCAGCAGAGCGCCCAGCAACAGGCAGCCGCCCCATGCGGCCGCCTGCGTGGGAAGGCGCACGGCGAGCGCCAGCGAGGCGAGCGTCAGCAGGAGGAGCGGGCCGACCGCGGCCATCCCCGCCAGCAGCAACGCGAAGCAGGCGAGCACGAGGTCGGTGGCGAGCAGGTGGGGCGCCGCGAGCAGGCCCCCCAGCACCAGCGCCGCGGCGGCCGCGGGCCGGCCTGGACAGCGCGCCGCGACCCAGACGGTCAGCGCGAGTGTCAACGCCACTCCAACGAGGAGTGCCGCCAGCGGGGCGAGGCCGAGGCTGTAGAGCATGCCGGGCAGGCTCAGGTCGTTGCCGTTGTGACCGGCCGTGGAGAGCGCGGCCGAGGGCCAGGCTGCAAGCGCACCCGGCGCCAGGACCAGCGTGCCGGCGACCAGGAGGAATCCCGCCAGCGCCCAGCCGGCGAGTACGCGCCAGCGACGGCCCAGCAGCAGC
>JALYYF010000205.1 GCA_030946725.1 Candidatus Dormiibacterota bacterium | reverse complement strand
CAGGATGGCGGCCTCGTCCAGCGAATCTTCCTTGAGCAGTGCAGCGGCCAGCGCGTCCAGCTTGGAGCGGTTTTCGGCCAGCAGGTGTTCGGCCTCCGTGAGGCACTCCTCGACGATCCGCTTCATCTCGGAGTCGATCAGCGCGGCCGTCTCCTCGCTGAAGGGCTTCTGGACACCCAGCGGCGACTGCCCCTCCTCCGTCGTGTAGTTCAGTGGCCCGACCTTCGCGCTCATCCCGAACCTGACCACCATCTCCCGAGCGATCATCGTGACCTGCTGCAGGTCGTTCTCGGCTCCCGTCGTCGCGATGCCGTAGACGAGCAGCTCCGCTCCGCGTCCGCCCAGAGCGCCCACGATGCGGGCCCGGAGGTACTCCTCGGTGTAGTTGAAGCGGTCATCGACGGGGCTCTGTACGGTCACCCCGAGCGCGCGGCCGCGAGGGACGATGGTCACCTTCCGCACCGGGTCGGCACCCGGCACCAGCAGGCCCAAAAGCGCGTGACCGCTCTCGTGGTAGGCGACGCGGGCGCGGTCCTCCTCGCTGAGCATGATCTTGCGCTCGGCCCCCAGCAGCACCTTCTCGATGGCCTCCAGGAAATCCTCCATGGCCACCGCGTTGCGGTCCTTCCGGGCCGCCAGCAGGGCCGCCTCGTTGACCAGGTTGCGCAGGTCGGCGCCGACGAAGCCCGGCGTCTGCGCGGCCAGCTCGTTGAGGTCGACGCCGGGGTCGAGCGGGATGTTCTGCGTGTGGATCTTGAGGATGGCGAGCCGTCCGGCCCGGTCCGGCGGCTGCACCACCACGCGCCTGTCGAAGCGTCCCGGCCGGAGCAGTGCTGAGTCCAGTACGTCGGCGCGGTTGGTGGCGGCCAGCACGATCACGCCTTCGCGGGAGTCGAAGCCGTCCATCTCGGTGAGAATCTGGTTCAGCGTCTGCTCCTGCTCGTCGTTCCCCGACAGGCGCACGGCGCTGCCCCGGCTGCGCCCGATCGCGTCCAGCTCGTCGATGAAGATGATCGCGGGGGCCGCCTGACGGGCCTTGTTGAAGAGGTCGCGAACGCGGGAGGCGCCGACGCCGACGATCATCTCGATGAACTCGGCCGCCGAGACGCTGAAGAAGGGCACCCCGGCCTCGCCGGCCACCGCGCGCGCGAGCAGCGTCTTGCCCGTGCCCGGAGGACCGATCAGCAGGACGCCCTTGGGCACGGTCCCTCCCAGCCTCTGGTATCGCTGCGGGTTCTTCAGGAAGTCGACCACCTCCTGCAGCTCAGCCTTGGCGTCGTCGATGCCCGCGACGTCCGCGAACGTGTTCTTCGGACGTTCGGGGTCGTACAGCCGGGCGCGGCTCTGCCCGAGACCGAACACGCCGCCCGCAGCGCCCGCCGCTCGCCGGTTTAGGTAGAGAAGCCCCGCGATCAGCAGCAGAGCCGGACCGAAGCTGATGAGGAGACTCTCCCAGGCAGGCGTGCTCTGCGTCTTGAAGTCGACGGTCACGTTCTGCTTGAGCAGCTCCGGGAGCAGGTCGTTGTCGGGCACCGTGGGTTTGCCGGTGCTGAAGTGGGTCGCGGTGTCGGAGCTGCCTGGTGCGGCAATCGCCTTCTTCGTGATCCCGGTGATCGTTGTGTCCAGGATCGTGACGCTGGAGACGTTGCCCTCGGTGACCTGCGTCTTGAAGACGTTGTAGGGAATCGCCACCTGCTTCGGCTGCGCTGGGGCCAGCAGGACGTTGACCACCACGTAGTTGAGCACGACGAGCAGCGCTATGGTGATCCAGTTGCGCGGCCTCTTGATCCAGTCCAGGAGCGTCGGAGGCTTCGGACGGCCCTGGCCGCCCTTGCCATCCGGCGGCCCGGGATTATTCAGCGGGTTAGGGGGCAATGGGGTTGTCCTGGAGATCAGTATGCACAGCCGCTCCGGCGGACTGCGCCGCATGCCTCAACTCTTCGGCCGAGTAAGCGCGGCCGGCGGCGGGCACCATCCACGGCGTGTCACCGGCGGGCAGCAGCTCGGGCTTTCGGCTGTGCACCGGGAGGACCAGCCGTGGACGCACCAGGCTGACCATCCTCGCCAGGTCCTCCGGGGTCGAGTGGCCGCTGGTGCCCAGCGAGACGAAGTTCAGGCCCAGGGCATCGGCCCAGGCCCTGACCACGGGGTAGGCGGGCTCGTGCTCGCTCAGGGGCGGTCCGTTGCTGTGGACGTAGACCGAGCCGCGCGGCGGCTCCAGGTCGATGAGCGTGGGCAGGTCCGTGAAGCCGAGCTGCACGCAGTGGCGGCCCGGCCAGCGGCGGACCCGGTCGGTCTGGACGAGCACTCCCCCCCACGCGGCCAGGCGGGCGGCGGGCGGCGGCATGAGCAGCTGCCTCCCCTGCCGGGCGCAGGCTGCCCCCAGGGCGTGCACGCGCTCCCTGTTCATCGGATAGAGGTTGACCACGACCAGGCCCTCAGTCCGCGCCAGCAGCTCCTCGAAGCGCGCCGCCAGCTCCGCCTCGTCCAGGACGGCCTCCCGGCGGCCCGCCAACCTCGCCGGCCGGCCGTTTTGGGAACGATCCTCGGAGAGCTGTGCCAGGCCGACGGCCTCCTGGATGAGCACGTCCACGCCGGCCACCCGCCGGGTGAAGGCGGCGGTCCGCTCCGGGTGCATCCCGTGCCAGCGGTGGTCTCCCGTGTAGGCGAGGGACAGGTCCGGCGTCCGAACCAGAAAGCCGGTGGCACCGGGGAGGTCATGGTCCACCGTCACGAACTCCACCTGCATCTCCCCCATCGTGACCTGGGCCCCGTCCGCCATCGGCAGGCCGGGCGGCTCACGCCAGGCCTGGTAGCCGGAGGCCACCGAGGCCGCGCGCACGTCCTCCATCTGCTCCGGGTAGTAGATCGGGACGTCCGGATGGACGAACGGCACCAATGCCGTGTGGTCGAGGTGAAGGTGGCTCAAAAAGAGGCTGGTGCAGCCGTCCCAGGCCCCCAGCACCCCACTCCCCGCGGGCGCCATGCCCACCGCCAGGAGGTCTTCCAGCGCCCGGTCCGGGCGCGGGCGGAGGCCGAGGCTGAATGGGTTGCGCCCGGGTGAATGCTCGATCCCGAGGTCGAAGAGTGCCCGAGCCGGGCCATGCTCGACCACGAACTTCACACCGGTTGGGTTTCCGACCGAGAGGAAGGTCAGGCTGGTCGATATCACGGCTCGGCCCTGATCCTAGTTCGTGTCCACGTCCTTGGGCGGTTGGCCACCCCCTGGAGTCGTGGATGATAACCGGCATCGAGGACTTCAGGGCCTGGCCCAAGGCCGAGCTGCACTGCCACCTGGACGGCGCCCTGCGACCCGGTACGGCCGAGGAGCTGGCGGATGGCCTGCAGCTCGACTTTCAGCGCCCGCTGCGGCTGGTGGCGAGGGGCCAGTGCACCTCCCAGGCCGAGTACCTGACCTTCTTCGCCGATCCGATCGCGGTCCTCCAGACCGAGGCTGGACTCGAGAGGGCCGCCCGCGAGCTGGGAGAGGACTCGGCCGCCGACGGCGTCGAGTACCTCGAGGTTCGCTGGGCGCCGCTGCTCCACCTCGACCGAGGACTCGACGTGGAGCAGGTCATCAGGGCCGTGCTGCGCGGACTGGCCGGCGCCCCGCTTCGGGCGGGCGCCATCGTCTGCGCCATGCGCCACCACCCGGTCGAGGACAACGTATCCCTGGCCACGGCCGCCGGCCGCTTCGCCGGTCTGGGCGTGGTGGGATTCGACCTGGCAGGCGACGAGGCACGCTGGCCGACTGCGCCCCAGCGACCCGCCTTCGAGGCGGCTCGCGCGGCCGGCCTGCGCCTCACCTGCCATGCGGGGGAGGCGGGGCGACCCTCGAACGTCGAGGACGCGCTGGCGCTGGGGGTCGAGCGGATCGCCCATGGGGTCCTCGGCGCCAGGGACCGCGCGGTCGTGGAGCGTGTGCGTGCGGAGGGCGTCACCCTGGACCTCTGCCCCACCGCGAACTGGAAGTGCAACCTGATGGCGAGGCTCGAGGACCATCCTCTGCCCGCGCTGGTGCGGGCCGGCGTCCGCTGTACGATCAGCACCGACTCGGCGACGGTGGCGGATACGACCCTGAGCGCCGAGTTCGAGCTGGCCCACCGCCGGCTCGGGATGTCGCTCGAGGAGCTCCGGCGCTGCAACGAGACCGCCTTTGAGGCCCGATTCGGTGACTGACCTGGCGGCGCTGCAGGCCGCCCTGGCGGCTCGGGATGCCCCCCACCGTTCCTTCCCTCCCTCGCGGGGGGAGGCTGCTTGGGATTCCTCCTCCCACTCCGCGCGCCGAGAGGCTGTCCCCCACCTCTCCTCCCCCCGCCCGCGGGGGGAGGCTGGAGG
>JALYYF010000198.1 GCA_030946725.1 Candidatus Dormiibacterota bacterium | reverse complement strand
GTGGTGGTCGTCGGCCTGCCCGCGTCATACGAGGAGGAGGGGGCCGACCGGAAGCACATCGACCTTCCACCCGAGCACAACGCGCTGGTGGAGGCGGTGCTGGAGGTCCAGCCGCGAACTGTGGTCGTCCTGCTCAACGGCAGCGCTGTCGCCATGCCCTGGGTGGAGCGCGTGCCGGCCCTGCTCGAGGGCTGGCTGGGCGGCCAGGGTGGCGGCGGGGCGATCGCGGAGGCACTGCTGGGCCGCGTGAACCCCTCCGGGAAGCTGGCGGAGACCTTCCCGGTCCGGCTCGAGGACACGCCGGCCTACCTGACCTTTCCTCACGACGGCACCGATCAGGTGCCCTTCAGCGAGGGTCTCTTCACCGGCTATCGCTGGTACGACGCGAGGCGGATCGCGCCGCTGTTCCCGTTCGGACACGGCCTCTCGTACACCACCTTCGAATACAGCGACCTTGCCGTCGAGGCAGTGGAGGAACGGGAACGCGAGCCGCTCAGGGTCTCCGTCTCCCTGCGCGTGCGCAACACTGGAAGCCGTAACGGTGGCGAGGTCGTGCAGCTCTATGTGCGTGAGCGCCAGCCGCGCCTGACGCGTCCCGACAAGGAGCTCAAGGCTTTCGCGAAGGTGTCGCTGGAACCGCAGGAGGTGACCGAGGTCAGTTTTGAGCTGGGAGAGCGCGACTTCGCCTTCTATGACCCGCGCGCCAAAGCATGGACGGTCACCGGCGGTGCCTTCGACCTCCTGGTCGGCGCCTCGTCGCGCGACATCCGGCTGGAGGGCAGCGTGACGCTGCAGGGCACCGCCACCCAGCTGCCGCTCGGCCGCCTCAGCCCGCTCAGGGAGTGGCTGGCCCACCCGGCGGCGCGTGACCGGATCCAACCTGCCCTCACCGCGATGGTCGAGCAGTTGTTCGGCACCCACCCGGAGCACGGCGAGGCGCCGGAGATGCCGGACCTGGCGCAGTCGTTCGTCGGCGACATGCCCATGGCCAAGCTGGTCATGGTCGGAGCGCTCAGCGAGCAGGAGCTCGCGGAGCTGATCGAGGTCGTAAACCGGGACCGCCAATAAAGAGCGGACCAACGTCCAACTGGAGGATGTGTGATGAACCGGATCGAGTCAAGCGGTGACGGAGCAGGGGAATGGAGAAAGCGATGACTAGCGTCGCAACGCCGTCCCTCGACAACCTGCTGGAACGCGCCCGGGGCGCCGTGGGTGGGACCCCCATGGACGTGCTGGCCGTGAACACCATCCGCACGCTGTGCATGGACGCCGTCCAGAAGGCCAACTCGGGCCACCCGGGGACGCCCATGGGCATGGCGCCAGTCGCCTACACGCTGTGGCAGCGCTACCTGAGGTTCGACCCGGACGATCCGATCTGGCCCAACCGCGATCGCTTCGTCCTCTCGGCCGGTCATGCCTCGACACTGCTTTACTCGCTCCTGCACCTGGCCGGCGTCAAGTCGGTGAACCCGGCCTACGAGGTGCTGGGCGAGCCCTCCGTGAAGCTGGAGGACCTGGAGCGCTTCCGGCAGCTGGACTCCAAGTGCCCGGGCCATCCCGAATACCGCTGGACTTCAGGCGTGGAGACCACCACCGGGCCTCTCGGCCAGGGCGTGGCCACCTCCGTGGGCATGGCGATCGCCTCGCAGTGGATGGCGGCGCACTTCAACCGTCCCGGCTTCGAGATGTTCGGTTTCGATGTGTACGCGCTCGGGGGAGACGGCTGCATGATGGAGGGCGTCTCCGGCGAGGCAGCCTCGCTGGCAGGCCACCTGAAGCTCTCCAACCTCTGCTGGATCTACGACAACAACCGCATCACGATCGAGGGCCCCACCTCTCTTGCATTCACAGAGGACGTGGCCTCCCGATTCCTCGGCTACGGCTGGAACGTGCTTCGCGTCGCCGACGCCAACGACCTGGAGATGGTCGGCCGAGCCTTCGACACCTTCCGGGAGGAGCCCAGCCGCCCGACGCTGATCATCGTCGACAGCCACATCGGGTACGGGTCACATCGGCAGGACACCCGCGAGGCGCACGGGGAGCCGCTGGGTGTAGACGAAGTACGGGCCACCAAGGCCTTCTACGGCTGGCCTGAGGATGCGCAGTTCCTCGTGCCCGACGGCGTCCCCGAGCACTTCGCCGAGGGCATCGGCAACCGGGGCCGGGACCTCCACCAGGCGTGGATGGCGCGGCTCGAGGAATACCGCGGGACCTATCCGGAGCTGGCGTCTGAAATCGAGCAGATGCAGTGGCGCGAGCTGCCCGGCGGCTGGGACGAAGGCATCCCGGAGTTTCCGGCCGACGCCAAGGGCGTATCCGGCCGCGACGCTTCGGGACGCGTGCTGAACGCGCTCGCGCAGCGGGTGCCCTGGCTGATGGGCGGTGCCGCCGACCTCTGGCCCTCGACCAAGACCCGGCTCACGTTCGAGGGCGCCGGCGACTTCAGCGCCGAGGACCGCAGCGGTCGCAACTTCCACTTCGGGATCCGCGAGCACGCCATGGGAGCGGTGGTCAACGGGCTCTCGCTCTCGAAGATCCGTGCCTTCGGCTCCGGCTTTTTCATCTTCTCCGAGTACATGCGTCAGCCGATCCGGTTGGGGGCTCTGATGGAGATCCCGGTGATCTACATCTTCACCCACGACTCGATCGGTGTCGGCGAGGACGGCCCCACACACCAGCCGATCGAGCAGCTGGCCTCGCTGCGGGCCATGCCGGGGCTGATCGTGCTCCGGCCCGGCGATCCCAACGAGGTCGTGGAGGCGTGGCGCCTGATCATGGAGCTGAAGCACGACCCAGCGGTGCTGGTGCTCTCCCGCCAGGCCATGCCGACCCTCGATCGCGGCCGTTACGCGGCGGCCGAGGGGCTCCGGCGGGGAGCCTACGTCCTCGCCGACGCGGGCCCCGGCGATCCCGAGGTCATCCTGATGGGGACCGGAACCGAGGTCGGGCTGGTGGTGGCGGCCTACGAGCAGCTGGCCGGGGAGGGGATCCGTGCCCGCGCGGTCAGCATGCCGTCCTGGGATCTCTTCGAGCGGCAGCCGCGGGAATACCGCAACTCCGTGCTGCCGCCGAACGTGAAGGCGCGCGTGGCCATCGAGCAGGCCGCCTCCTTCGGGTGGGATCGCTACGCCGGGCCGACCGGCGAGGTGATCGCGATGCACAGCTTCGGGTCGTCCGCGCCGCTGAAGGACGTGGCGAAGAAATTCGGCTTCACGCCAGAGCGAGCCGTTGCGGCCGCCAAGGACCAGCTGAAGGAGAACGCGACCGGCGACTGAGAGAGCGGAGTGGGCAAGCGAATAGAGGTCGGGGGAGGCGGCGGTCGGCGGCCGCCGCCTCCCTGGCGCGGGCCGGCCACGGCGAGCGTGCTATGCCAGAAAAGACCCCCTCCCTACCTTCCCCGCAAGGGGGAGGGAGAAGTCAAATGGACGCTCACGCCCCGGCGTAGGTGCCGAAGCTCCAGTAGACGCCCTCGGGGTCTCGAGCGGTGAACTCGCGAGATCCATAGTCCTCGTCGTGCAGCTCACGCACTATCCGGGCCCCCGCCGCCCGGGCCCGGTCGTAGAGGGCGTCGGGCCCAGCCGTGACAACGTAGATCGAACCGGTGCCCGGCGGTAGTTCGGCGATCACGGAGTCCTCTCGCGCGCTGCCCAGCATCACGCCGCCGCCGCCCGGCCAGCGCAGTTCGGCGTGGGATACCTGCGACTCGTCGGAGCCGGGGTAGCTGACTACCTCCTCGAAGCCGAAGGCGTCGACCAGGAAGCGGATGGCGGCCCGGGCGTCGCGGTAGCGCAGCGCGGGCCAGACGGTGGCTGTTCGTTCGGTGGTCTTGCTCATGCGGACAAGCCTGCGACGGCGCCAGGGGTCTCGTCTTGGAAAAATGAGAGCTCCTCCGATCTCAGCCATCGCGATGGTGCGCAGCCGGCCAGGGATTTCCAATCCCGACCCAGGTGCGACTGGTCCCAGTACCCGCAGCCGGCGGCAACCTGGCCAGGTTGGCAGTCGGCGGATCCACCCCACGGCGCGGGCCACCTCCCACAGGCGTGCTCAGCAATCGCGGCGAAGGCAAACAATCGCGAACGCGAATGTGGGGTAGTTATCGTCCGTTCAGGCGCACCTTTCAGCCTGGACCACAAGATGCGGGCTCGTGCCCTACCGGCGCCGGCGCCCTGGCGGCCCTGGCTAACGGCAAACCTCCCACCGAAGATCGCTGGCAGCAGGCTGACTCTGAGCCTGAGCCTGGTATTGGCTGCCGTGGCCGCGCTCGAGTATTCCCCCTTCGGAGAAGCGCTGCAGGCCGGGCTCGCATCCCTCGAGTTCGATACCGCCCGCGCGGGCATGATCACAGCCTGGACCTCCTGCGCCCTGGGCGCGTTGCTGGCGGGGGCTTTGACCGCACGCCCCTGGCCGTCGGCCCTTGCCGCCACCGGCTACATGTGTCTGACGCACACGGCCCCCGGGGCGTGGCGCATGCTGACGGTCCCCCCTGTCCTGTTCGGCTCTCCGGAGCGGCTGAACGCCCTGGCCCTGGTGAACAACGTGTCGACGGTCGTGGCGCTCGGCTTCGTGCTGGCAGTCCTGGCCGCGGCGGCCGGACGGCTGCTGGCCGAGCTGGTCAGCGCTCCTCACCCTCTGCCGACTCCTCCCCCGGCGCTGCGGGCAGTGCTGATGGCGGTCTTCGCCGGCGCCGTCGCGCTGACGGCGGTCGGCACCGAGCCGGTGCTGCGGTATGGCCCCGGCCACCAGGTCTATCGGCCCGCCCCGCGGAGCGCCGTCTCGCCGACCGGCCAGGTCGTCCTGCGCGGGATGCACAGTCAGGTGCTGGGCGCCGACAGGCCGCTGGCCGTCTACCTGCCGCCGAGCTACCGGCTGTCTCCGCGCCTGCGCTATCCGGTCGTCTACCTCCTGCACGGCAGCCCCGGAGGCTATCGGGACTGGCTGAACCTCGGCATCGCGGGCCTATCGGACGCCGGGGTCGCGGCCGGGTCGATGGCCGAAGCCGTGATCGTCATGCCGGACGGCAACGGGAGGCTGAACCGGCCGACGCAGTGGGCCGACAGCCGCGACGGGGCGGATCGGCTGGAGAGCGCGACCGTCGAGCTCGTCTCGCAGATCGACCGTGAGTACCGCACGCTGGCCGACCGGCGCCATCGGGTCGTGGCGGGGCTGTCGGAGGGAGGCTTTGGGGCGGTCAACCTCGCCTCCAGGCACCCCGACCTATTCGGTGCAGCGATAAGCCTTTCGGGTTACTTCAACGCCGAAGGCGTCGCCTTCGGCGGCAGCCAGGCGCTCATGCGAGCCAACAGCCCGAGCAGCACCGTGCGGGAGACGCCGGCCGCCCAGGGCGTCCGCTTCATCCTGGTCGCCGGTGAGAGCGACGCGCACTACCTGCGCAGCGCCGAGGCGTTCGCTGCCGAGCTGGACCAGCTCCGGGTCCCCCACGCGCTCTTCCGTCTCCCGGGCGGCCACGAGAGCTGGGTGTGGACCAACGGCCTGGCGTTGGGGCTGGTCGAGCTCAAGCCACAGCTGGGGGAGCACGGCCGATGAGGTCGCTCTCCGGTCTGCGGCTTCAGGACGTGCTCCCGGTGGGCGCGCTGGTCAGAGCCCTGCTGACGTTCGCCGCCGTCGCCGACGCGGTGCTCTCGCTGCAGATCTGGCTGCTGCACCCGCACGCTCACCGTGCACACTCTGCCGGCGAGGTGGCCCTGCTGGCTTTCGCTTCCCTGAGGCTGGTCGGCGCCCTCCTGCTGGCGGCGGCCGCCCTGTACCTTGCAACCCGGCCCAAGCGTGCTTTTCGCCGCATCCTGCTGCTCCTCGCGTTGCTGGCCGCGGTGGTATCGATGGCGGCCTCGCAGCCTCTGCTGGTCGCCATCGCGGTCACGGATTGCCTGGCCGCGCTGCTTGCGTCGTCGCTGTGGCCCGAGGTGGGAGACCCCCGCGCGAGCCGTTTCGGCTGGTACCTGCTCGGTGGGGCGGTCGCGGCCACCGCCTGGCTCTTCCTGCTCCAGCGTCCAAATCACCGGATGGGCTTCCTCTTCACATTGGTGCTGGTCCTGGCCCTGGTCGCCGTGTTCTCGGCGCTCGCGCTGCTCGACCGCAACCCGCCGCTGCCAGGGCCGCAGATGCTCACTGAGGCCCCCCCGCTCTACCGGGCACACGCCCGCTCGGGCGTGAGCCCCTTCGCGCTCATGCAGGACAAGCGCCACTTCTCCGCGGCCGCCCGGGATTCCTTCCTGCCATTCGGATGCCGAGCCGGCAGCGCGCTCGCCCTCGGCTCCGCGATCGGCGCCCCCGGCGCGGCGGCCGCCCTCGAGGACGAGTTCCGGGCCGCGGCGAGGCTCCGAGGCTGGCGGCCGGCCTTCTACCAGGTATCGGAGGAGGTTACCGCCCGCATGCAGCGCACGCTGCGAGTGACGATCGGCGCTGAGGCGCTGGTGGACCTCTCGCGGTTCGGCCTCGAGGGCTCGGCGATGTCAAAGCTGCGCCACGACGTGACGAGGGCGCGGCGGCAGGGTGTGACGGTGCGGATCCTGGCCGGGCACGAGCTGGACGGAGAGGCGCGGCGTGCCCTGGAGCGCCTCGACCAGGAGGCCGGGCGGACGCGGCGGCTGGGTGAGATGACCTTCTCGGTCGGTCGCCGCGACGATCCGGCGGAGGTCGAGCGGACCTTCGGCGTGGCCTACGACGGCGAGGGCCGGCCGGCGGCCTACGTGACCTGGCTCTGGGTCCCGGCGGCCGCCACCGTGGTCCTCGACGTCGTCAAGAGGGGTTCCCAGGCGCCGGCCGGGACTCTCGACCTGCTGATCTTCAGCTGCCTGGAGCAGTTCAAGGGGCGGGCGGCGCAGGCCAGCCTCGGGCTGGCGCCGCTGACCGGGGCACGGCATGCCGCGGGTCTGGCGATCGTGGAGAGCTTCCTCAGGTTGACGCTCGGGATAAGCAGCCTCAGTCCCGGCCTCTATTCCTTCAAGGCCAAGTTCGCCCCTACCTGGGAGCGCAGATACCTCGTGGTCGAACGGATCTTCGACTTTCCCGCCGTGCTCACCGCCATGCTGCTGCTGCACTATCCGGGCCTGAGTCAGCATTGGGGCGAGCTCGGCCGGCTGGGCGTGCAGCGGCGCGTCCGCTCGCTTATCCGGCCGGGGGAGATGGCGTGAGGATCCTGATCGTGGAGGACGACGAGCGGCTGGCTTCCAGCCTCCACCGTGGCCTCGAAGAGGCCGGGATGGCCGTCGACACCGTCGGCGACGGCGACGAGGCCGTCGCCATGGCTGCGGCGGCGGCTTACGACGTAATCGTCCTGGACGTGATGCTGCCCCTCCGGAACGGCTTTGCCGTCGCCAGCTGCCTTCGCGAGAAGAGCGTGGACAGTCCCATCCTGATGCTGACCGGCCGCGGAGCGGTCGAGGACCGGGTGCACGGCCTGGAGGTCGGAGCGGACGACTACCTGGTCAAGCCGTTCGCGCTTCGAGAGCTGATCGCACGGATCAAGGCGCTGAGCCGGCGACACCTGCCGGACCGCGCCTCCGTCCTGGCCGCAGGACCGCTCAACCTGGACACCGCGGCCCACCGCGTGACCGTTTCCGGATCCGAAGTACAGCTGACCGCCAAGGAGTTCGCCATCCTGGAGTTCTTCATGCTTCACCGGGGCCAGCTCCTGAGCAGGGAACAGATCCTGGAGAACGTGTGGGATTGGGACCTCGAGGACGGCCGCAATCTGGTCGAGGTCTACATAGGCCGGCTCAGACGCAAGCTGGCCGAGGCGGGCGGCGGCGATCCCTTCGCCACCATTCGCGGCGCCGGCTACCGCTTCGAGCCCGCCGGCTAAGCTCCCCCCGATGCGGCGATTCCTGCGCTCGACCCGCGGACGGCTTGTGCTCTTCCAGGTGCTGATGCTGGGAATCGCCAGCGCTGTGAGCGCCTACGCCATCTACCAGCTGGTCTCCCGGCCGCTGGTGAGCGCCTCGGACGACGTGCTGTACGGCCAGTGGACCACGGTCGCCGGCGGGATCACTCTGAATCCGGACGGGACCTTCAGCTCCAAGCCAGGCGTGCTGCCGCCCACTTACGGAGACCCACCGGTGCCGGTGGAGACGGTGGTCTACGCCAAAGATGGAACGGTCATCGCCCAGACGGCGAGGCTGAGCTTGCCGGGGCCGGACCTCTGGTCCCAGGGTCAGAACGCGCTCAATTCCGGCGGAGGCTACTTCGACGCCCGGGAGCCGCGAACCGGGTCGCCGAGGCGAGGCTACGCGGATCAGGTGATTCTGGGTGACCAGCCGAACCAGGTGCCGGTGGCCGTGGTGGTCACGAAGTCGACCAGCGACCTGGAGTTCACGATCCGCCGACTTCTGCTCACCCTGGTCGCCGGCGCGATCCTCGTCGTGGCGGTCGCCGGCGCCCTGGCCTGGGTGGTGGTCGGCCGGACCCTCCGGCCGGTGCGCGCCCTCTCCAACACAGCCCGGGAGATCAGCGAGCAGGAGCTTCACCGCCGCGTCGAGGTACCCACGCCGGACGACGAGGTGGGTGAGTTGAAGGCGACGTTCAACCAGCTCCTGGCGCGCCTGGAGCAGAGCTTCCAGGGCCTCCGCCGCTTCACCGCGGACGCTTCGCACGAGCTGCGCAGTCCGCTGGCCCTGATCCGGACGGAGGTGGACGTGGCGTTGACCCGGGCCAGAGGCACGGACGACTACGAGAGGGTCCTCCACAACGTGCAGGATGAGGTGGAGCACATGAGCCGGGTGATCGACCAGCTCCTTCTGCTCGCCCAGGCCGACGCCGGCAACCTGAACCCGGTGCGCGCGGAGGTCGACGTGGCGGACTTCGTCGAGGAGACGGCCGCCCGCTGGCAGCCTGTGGCCGCGGCCCGGGGCGTGACGCTGGAGGTGGACGCGCCCGCGACGGGCGTGGTGGAAGGAGACCCCGTGCTGCTCAGGACAGTGATCGACAACCTGGTCGACAACGCGATCCGCTACAGCCCCACCCTGGCCCCGGTCACGCTCACCGCGCGCCGCTCTGACGGGGAATGGCTGGTGGAGGTCGCCGACCGCGGGCCCGGCGTCCCTCACGACATGCGGGAGCGGATCTTCGAGCGCTTTGCCCGGGCCGACAGCGTGCGGACCCGCCGCGGCGGCGGCGTGGGCCTGGGCCTCGCGCTCTCCGCCGCCGTGGTGGAGGCGCACGGAGGAAGGCTCGAACTGGTCGAACAGGCCCACACAGGAGCGTGCTTCCGCGTCCACCTGCCGGCGGAAAGCCCCAACTAGTAATCTCCCCCCCGCGAAGTCGGGGGAGAGAGTCCAAATCTCTTGACAAGCGGGGGGGCCCGGTGTACGGTCCCTGAAAGGTATTCGACATTGTCGAATCAGAATCGAAAGGAGGATCTGGGACCATGTACTCGTTGACGCAGCGGGGGCTGGCGGAGGCATTGGGTACGGCGGTGCTGGTCCTCGTCGGGCCAGGTTCCGTGGTGGCCACCCTGACGCTGGCCGGCAAGGCTACGCCCGCGGTGACGGAGGCCGACCTGCTCGGCATCTCGTTCGCGTTCGGATTCATCATCACGGCGCTCGTGTACGCCATCGGCAAGGTGTCCGGCTGCCACATCAATCCGGCCGTGACCTTCGCGCTGGCGGCCACCCGGCGGTTCCCCTGGAAGGAGCTGCCGGTCTACTGGGTCGCGCAGTTCGTGGGCGCCATCGCGGGCGCTCTGGCGATCTGGGCGGCGTTCGGCCACCAGGCGATCGTCCTGGGGCTCGGGCAGACCGCGTTTGGCGACAGCACCTCCTACCTCGCCGCGGCATTCAGCGAGCTGGTCGGCACCGGCCTGCTGCTCTTCGCCATCCTCGGCATCGTCGACAGCAAGTCACCGACCGATCTCGCCGGCCTGGTCATCGGCGGCGCGGTGGTCGGGATCATCCTGATCTTCGGCCCGGTGACTGGCGCGTCCCTCAACCCTGCTCGTGCCCTGGGCCCGGAGCTGGTCTCCGCCATCGCCGGCGGTACGACGCACTGGGCGCAATACATCCCCGTCTACCTGGTGCCCGGCCTGGTCGGCGCGGCCCTGGCCACTTTCGCCTATGACTTCCTGGCCAAGCCGCGCCTGGTCGAGACGCCGATCAAAGAGGCCGTGACCCATCCCGACCCCAGCCCGGCGGCGAGCTGAGCGGACCAGCCAGAGAGGAGAGTGAAGATGGCGACAGTAGTGCACCCCATGCGGAAGTTCCTCAACGATCCCGAGCGGGTCGTCAAGGAGTCCCTGGCAGGCCTCGCGGCTGCCCACGGCGACCTCCTTCGCTACGACGCCGAGAACCAGATCGTGGTTCGCAGGGACGCGCCCCGGGCCGGCAAGGTGGGGCTCGTCTCAGGCGGCGGTTCCGGCCACGAGCCCCTGCACGGCGGCTTCGTCGGCGTCGGCATGCTTGACGCAGCCTGCCCGGGCGAGGTCTTCACCTCACCGGTGCCCGGCCAGATGCTGGCGGCGACCAGGGCCGTGGACGGGGGGGCCGGCGTGGTCCACATCGTCAAGAACTACACGGGCGACGTCATGAACTTCAAGCTCGCAGCCGAGGAGGCGGCGGACGAAGGCATCGCGGTGGAGTCCGTCCTCATCGACGACGACGTGGCCGTGCAGGACTCGCTGTACACGGCGGGCCGGCGCGGGGTCGGCGCGACGGTGCTGGCCGAGAAGATCGCCGGGGCGGCAGCCGAGCGGGGCGACCCGGTCGCCGGCGTGGCCGGAGTGGCGCGCACCGTGAACGACCGGGCCCGCTCCTTCGGGGTGGCGCTCTCGTCCTGCACCCCGCCCGGTTCGGGCAAAGCGATCTTCGATCTGCCCGAGGGCGAGATGGAGGTCGGCATCGGCATCCACGGCGAGCCCGGCCGGCGTCGGTCGTCGCTGGGCACCGCCGCCGAGGTGGCGGGGACGATGGTCGAGGCGGTCCTCTCGGACCTGCGGCCGGCGTCGGGCGCGGAAGTGCTGGTATTCGTCAATGGCATGGGGGGCACGCCCCTCATGGAGCTCTACCTGCTCTACGCGGAGATCGATCGCGGCCTCCGGGAGGCGAACCTCCAGCCCGTACGCAACCTGGTCGGCAGCTACATCACCTCCCTGGAGATGGCCGGTGCCTCTCTGACCGTGCTTCTGCTGGACGATCACCTGAAGGAGCTGTGGGACGCTCCCGTGCAGACCGCCGCCCTGCGCTGGGGATCCTGAGCTAGCCTTTGATCCGCGAAAGCGTCATGGACACGGCGACCGTAAGCACCTGGATGACCGAGATCGCGGAGGCGGTCCGCGTAAACCGCGACTACCTGGTCCAGCTCGATGCGGCAATCGGGGACGGAGACCACGGCATCAACATGACGAGGGGTTTCGACGCCGTCGTCAGGGCGCTGGCGGCCGAGCCGCAGACGCCTCCCGGGAAGCTCTTGACGCTGGCCGGCAAGACGTTGGTGTCATCGGTCGGTGGCGCCAGCGGGCCGCTCTGGGGGTCGGCCCTGCGCCGGGCGGGCCGCACCCTGGGCGAAGCGCCGAACTTCGAGGCCGAGGACCTCGCCGGCGCCCTGGAAGCGGCCCTGGCCGCGGTCCAGGACCTGGGCCAGGCGAGACCGGGAGACAAGACCATGGTGGATGCGCTGGCGCCGGCTGTGGCCATCCTCCGCCAGCGCGTGACGGCGGGGCAGTCCCTGGAGGCCGCCCTTCAAGCGGCGAGCGCCGCGGCGGAGGAGGGGATGCGCGCCACGGTGCCGATGCAGGCACGCAAGGGGCGCGCATCCTACCTCGGCGAGCGATCGATCGGCCACCAGGACCCGGGCGCGACCTCGGCGGCCCTGATCATG
>JALYYF010000062.1 GCA_030946725.1 Candidatus Dormiibacterota bacterium | reverse complement strand
AGAGGGCGGCGCCACGCTCTTCCAGCACCCGACGGGTCGTGTGGTCGAACCAGGAGTCGTCCCTGAACTCGACGGCGACCCTCACTCCTTGCGGGAAGGCGTCCAGCGCGGCCTCCAGTCGCTCGGGGTCCGCCTTCATCCGGGGCGGAAGCTGAACCAGCACCGGGCCCAGCTTCGGACGCAGGTGGCTGGCCCGCTCCATGAAGAGGGCCACCGGCTCCTCGGGGTCCTTGAGGCGCTTCAAGTGGGTCAGGTACCGGCTCATCTTCACGGCGACCACGAAGCCGTCCGGCGTCTCCTCGCGCCAGCGCTCGAAGCTGCTGGCCTCGGGCAGGTGGTAGAAGGAGTTGTTGAGCTCGACGGTCTCGAAGCGCTCGGCGAAGTAGCGCAGCCACTCGCGCTGCCGGACCTCCTTGGGGTAGAAGGTAAGCTTCCAGTGGCGGTACTGCCATCCCGAGGTCCCGACGTAGAGCACTGCTCCTCCTTTGCGGACGGGTGGGTCTGTGCCGGGGGCCCGAAGGTTTACCGGGCCCCCCGGTCTGGTACTATGTCAACGCCTAGGAGAGCCTAGGCTTCTTTTTCTGACTCAGCCAAAGATTGACGCATGGAAACGATAATCACCCTTCAGTGCCTGGACTGTAAGCGGCGGAACTACACCACCGTGAAGAACAAGAAGAACGACCCTGACCGGCTCGAGCTGAAGAAGTACTGCCGGTGGTGCCGGAAGCACACGTCCCATCGGGAGACCCGGTAGGACCGTGGCCATCCAGGCACGCCGCCGTCCGGGTCCTGAGTCCGAACTCGGGATCATCCGCTTCCTGCGGGAGACCTACGACGAGCTCCGAAAGGTGGTCTGGCCCACCCCGCAGGAGCTCTACCGGTTCACCCTGGTGGTGATCGTCACCGTGGTGGTCATCGCCGCCTTCATCGGGGCTGTCGACGCCGGGCTCCAGGCCCTGACCACCCACTACGTCTACGTCCCGGCCACCAAGTGATCGTGAGATGGCAACACAGAAAGCACCAGTCGTAACCCCTGCCGAGGAGGCCCAGTGGTACGTGATCCACGCGTACTCCGGCCATGAGGAGAAGGTCAAGAAGAATCTCGAGAAGAGGATCGAGTCCATGGACATGCACGACAAGATCCTCGAGGTCTTCGTGCCCATGGAGGACGAGATCGAGATCAAGGACGGCAAGCGCCGCCACGTCCAGAAGCGAATCTTCCCCGGCTACATCCTCGTCAAGATGGTGATGTCGGACGAGTCCTGGTACGTCGTCCGCAACACGCCGGGAGTCACCAGCTTCGTCGGCTCGGGCAACAAGCCCGTCCCGCTGCAGGAGAACGAGCTGCGCTCGATCCTGAAGCAGGTCAAGCAGGAACCGCAGATCCGGGTCGAGTTCCAGCTGGGCGAGAGCGTACGTGTCGTGGACGGCCCCTTCGCGGACTTCCTGGGCAAGGTCGACGAGATCAACGCGGAGAAGGGCAAGCTGAAGGTGCTTGTCAACATGTTCGGCCGGGAGACGCCGGTCGAGCTCGACCTGCTGCAGGTCGAGAAGGTCCACTGAGGTAGGGATGGGGAAGAAGAAAGTTCGGGCAGTGCTCAAGATCGAGCTCCAGGCCGGCAAGGCGACGCCGGCGCCTCCGGTGGGGACCGCCCTGGGCCCGCACGGCGTCAACATCATGGAGTTCTGCCGCTCCTACAACGAGCGCACCGCCCAGCAGGCCGGTGAAGTCGTCCCGGCGGAGATCACCGTCTTCGAGGACCGCAGCTTCACCTTCGTCCTGAAGACGCCCCCCACGGTCAACATGCTGAAGCGGGCCGCCGGGATCGAGAAGGGCTCTCCGCGCTCGAACCGGGAGAAGGTCGGCCGGGTGAGCCGGGAGCAGGTGCGAACGATCGCCGAGGCCAAGTCGAAGGACCTCAATGCCTTCGAGGTGGACAAGGCGGTGAAGATGATCGAGGGCACCGCGCGTTCGATGGGGCTCGAAGTCGTTGGCTAGCCGGCACGGAAAGAAGTACCAGGAAGCGCAGGAGAAGGTCCAGCAGGCGCTGGGTTCCGACGGCGCCAACGGCCTGGCACCGATGCGGGCCTGTGCCGTCGTCAAGGACACCTCGACGGCGCGGTTCGACGCCTCGGTCGAGGCGCACATCCGACTGGGTGTGGACCCGCGCCAGGCGGACCAGATGGTCAGGGGCACGGTGTCGCTCCCCAACGGAACCGGCAAGACGCTCCGCGTCCTCGCCTTCGTCGGCGGCGACAAGGCTCGTGAGGCCCAGGAGGCCGGGGCCGACCACGTGGGTGGCGACGACCTGGTCGAGCGCATCAAGGGAGGCTGGACCGACTTCGACGTCGCGGTCGCCACCCCGGACATGATGAGCAAGGTCGGTCCCCTGGGACGGATCCTGGGACCCCGGGGCCTGATGCCGAACCCCCGGTCGGGCACGGTCACCTTCGACATCGGACGGGCCGTCCGCGAGGTCAAGGGCGGGCGCGTGGAGTACCGGACCGACCGCTGGGGGATCGTCCACGTGGCCATCGGCAAGGTCTCCTTCAGCGAGGAGAAGCTGCACGAGAACCTGGCGGCGCTGATGGAGGCCCTGATGCGGAGCAAGCCCTCGACGTCCAAGGGCCAGTACCTGAGGACGCTCTACCTTGCGGCGACGATGGGACCGTCCGTCCCCGTCGACGTGCGCGAGGCTGCCAAACTGACAACGGGCTGATCCAGCCCCGACCCGACCCGGCCGTGTCCGGGAAGTTCGTCAGGAGGTGTCGCCAGTGTGGGGAACCATCGCGCGCATGCGAACCAAGCCAGGTCACGAACAGGGGCTGCTGGACGTGAGCAGGGAGGAGCTGGCCGCCCACCGTCCGCCGGGCTTCGTCAGCACCCTGATCTACAGGAGTGCCGGTGATCCCCAGGAGCTCTGGATGGCCGTCGCCTTCGAGAGCGAGGAAGCCTACCGCAGCAACGCCGCCAGTCCGGAACAGGATGCCTGGTTCCGGCGCATGCTCGAGCACCTGGACGGGGAGCCCGAGTGGCACGACGGCGAGGTCGTTCAGACCTTCTGACTCCGCCGACCGGCTCGCAGACGGGCTAGCGTCGGCGCAGCAGCGTGATTTCGGGCCGATGGCCGCCCTGGAATACTCGCAGCCGCCGCTCGACCAGCCAGTCCGGCGCCTCGGCCAGACAGCGCTGGAAGAGTCGGATGTCGTGGGTGATCACCGCGAAGCGTGAGCCACTGACTCCTACGCGTGCCGCCTCACCGAGCAGTGCCGGGTAGAGGCGGGCGTTAACGGCGTGGCTTCCGACCAGGTCGCCGTAGGGCAGGTCGGCCGCCAGCGCGTCGAGGCTGGACGCCGCCCGGGGTAGGCGCGCGACGTCTGCCCGTACCAGCCTGATCCGGTCCTCCAGCCCGGCTGCGGCGATGTTGGAGCGGGCTGCCTGCAGAGCCCCCGGATCAAGCTCGTATCCAACCGCCTCCCGAGCCGGCGCCCGCAGCAGGCGCTCGATCAGCAGCGTCGCCGATCCGCTGGCCAGGTTGGCAAACCGGTCCGAGTGCAGAGGCTGCATCAGGTCAATCATCGCGGCGGCGATCGTGGCGTTGAGCGCTCCGGGGAGGTTGCTGACGCGCCAGCCCCGTGCGCTGAGCGGGCGCGGCGAGGCCCTGACCAGCGCCTCCCAGCGCTCCCCGGAGCGGCGCACCCGGATGAGGAGGTCGCCGTCGTCGGGGTCATACGCCAGGCCGGTCCGCTTCGAGAGCTCGCCGGCCAGCCGGAGGAAGGTCGAAGATCGGTCGCCCGCCGCGCCCAGACGAAAGGAGCGTATGCCGCCGGCAGGAGGGAGGGCCCGCACGATCGCCACGGCTGTCAGGAGGCGCCGCAGGTGTTGCTCACCGAGCAGGGCGGTAGGGCGGGCGGCGGTGACCGGGATCACAAGGTAAACGGCCTGCGCGATCCTCAGCCTGAGGAGTGTCGCGAGCGGGCCCGCGAATTGGAAGCGGAGGCCAGGGCCGGCGCCCGGAAGCCGGCCGACCTCGCGCTCGAGCAGCTCCTCGAGGCCGGGGAGCGCCTCGCATTCGACCTCCCACATCGAGGTCCCACGGTATACTCGTGCTCGCCGCAGACAGCAGGTGACGCCCCGGCGTCTTAATTCCCTGCCGAGGCGCTTTAGAGAGGTCTTCAGACCTCCGTGCTGGCTGCCGGCGCGGAGGTTTTCTTATGCCGAGAGCAGACAAGGTAGAGCAGGTAGAGCTGCTCACGGAGAAGCTGAGGACCGCCCGTGTGGCGGTCCTGACCGACTACCGCGGGCTCACCGTCGGGCAGCTGCAGGACCTGCGGGGCCGGCTGCGCGCGCAGGACGTGGAGTATCGCGTGGTCAAGAACACTCTGGCCAGGCGCGCCGCGCTGGAAGCCGGCCATCCCGACTTCCAGGATCAGCTCAAGGGCCCGGTGGCCATCGCCTTCGGCGGTGAGGACATCGGTGCGCCGGCGCGCCTGCTTGCCGAGTTCATCCGGCAGACCAGGCTCCGCCTGGACATCGTCGGTGGGCTTGTCGAGGGTCGCGTCATGGGGCCCGACCAGGTGAGGCAGGTCGCAGACCTGCCGCCGCGCGAGGTTCTGCTGGCCCAGCTGCTTGGAACCCTGCAGAGCCCGATCGCTCAGCTGGTGGGAACCATCCAGGCCCCCGTACAGCAGCTGGTCGGCCTGCTCGAGGCCTACCGGGAGAAGCTGGAAGGTACCCCGGGCGATGAGGGCGCCGCTGCGCCCGCCCAGGCGTGACCCCGACCAATCAGAGGAGAAGGCGATAGAAATGGCGACAACCAAGATCACCCCGAAGGAGTTCGTCGAGGCGCTGAAGGACTGGAGCGTGCTCGACGTCGTGGAGGCTGTCAAGGCCATCGAGGACGAGTTCGGCATCAAGGCCGCGGCCGCGATGGCCGCCCCTGCCGCGGCGGCAGCGCCGGCGCAGGCTGAGGAGGCGCCGGCCGAGGAGCAGACCGAGTTCACCGTCGCCCTGACGGGCGTCGGGGAAAGCAAGATCAACGTGATCAAGGCCGTCCGCGAGATCACCCAGCTGGGCCTCAAGGAAGCCAAGGACCTGGTCGACGCGGCTCCCCGCAACGTCCTCGAGAACGTCAGCAAGGAAGACGCCGAAAAGGCCGCCGCCCGCCTCCGCGAAGCTGGGGCAACGGC
>JALYYF010000056.1 GCA_030946725.1 Candidatus Dormiibacterota bacterium | reverse complement strand
TCGTGATCAGCGTCATGAAGGACGCGTCCAGAGCACTCCAGTGCTCTATGAGCATGTATCCCACGGTGCCGTAGGCCAGCACCACGCACAGGAGCAGACCCGGACGCATGAAGTTCAGCAGCGGGTTCCGCACCCAGCGATTTAAGCCCGAATCCATGCGACGTGGGTCTCGAACCGGCCGGAGGCCGGCCACCCCTGTGCCCCTGCGGCGCCGGCGGGGCTACTCTATGGTCCCCATGAGGATGGGCTCCAGGGAGGTGACCGGCTGATGCTGGGGAGGCTCGCGCTGGTGGTCGCCCTGGGGTTGGTCCTGGTCGTCGTGCTTGTGGTCGGAAACCGAGCCGGTGCCCTGCAGGGAGTGCGGGCGCAGGTTCCCTTCGCCGACGCGGGATGCGCCCCCAGTCCGTGCGCCGCGCCGCAGGGCTTCGAGGCCGACATCTCCAACATCCAGGTGACGTCCGACCTGGTGACGGTCGACGTGACGCTGCGCAACCGGACCTCCGCCGGCCTGGAGGCCGTGTCCTACCGGCACACGGCCCCGGCCGACTTCCTGCTCAGCCCGACCGACGGCGTGGACCGGGCGCCGATCTTCAACGCCGGCTGTCCGGACTGGGGCGACGTGCGCGTCCAGCGCGGGCAGACTCTCGGCCCGATGCCACTCTGTTTCCAGCCCCCGCGCCTGGGCCTGCAGGGCGCCGTCCTGCTCTGGGACCCGGACGTCGGCCTCTTCTCCCACCGGGTCTCGATCCAACTGGCCTAGAACGGCGCGAGGGAGGCAGTCTCGCTCCTCGTCATTCCCTCCCCCTTGCGGGGAGGGTGGGGAGGGGGTCTCGGATCGCTAAGCCACCGCCCGGAGCTGCTCGTCGAGCTGCCTGACGGACGCCGCCCGGACGCCGTCCAGGTGGCGCCGGCGAAGCCCGGCCACGCGCTGGACTCGCAGCCGCAGTCCGGCGTCCACCGCCGCACCCAAGGACTCCTCGAGCAGCGCGCAGGCCTGCTCCACCTCGCCCCGCTGGGCGTAGGCGGCCCCCAGCAGCATGACCAGGATCGAGCGCTCCTGGTCCGAGGCGGCGGTGCTCGTGCGCGATGCCAGCGCGGTCTCCACCGCCTCGATCGCCTCCGTCGGCTGCCTCAAGAGCACCGCCCGGCTGGCCCGGTAGCCGACCAGCCCGGCAGCGCTGCCGTAGAAGGGATCGCCCTCGAAGCGGCCGCGTGCGAGCCAGCGATCCGCCTCGAGCAGGTCCCGCTCGGAGGCCAAGGCGTTCTGCGCCAGTGCATGCTCGTCGGCGCGCCGCATGTGCACCCAGGCGCGCACGAAGGGCGCCGAGGCCCCGGCGCGCCGCTCCGCCTCGTCGAGCAGCGGAAGCGTCATGGAGGTGTCGCCGCCGACGCCACCGCTCGGCACGGCTGAGCACAGCACGCTGCGCGCCGTGAGCGTGAAGGCCAGCGCCGGTCCGTCGCCGGCCTCCCGGGCCAGCGTCTCAGCGAGTCCGAACTGGATGCGCGCGTCGCCGCGGTTGTCGCAGCGGAAGGACAGATAGCCGGCCAGTCCGGCCGTCCTCCCGGCGAGCGTAAGCAGGCCCCGCCTGTGAGTGGAGATCTGCGAGCCGTCCAGCAGTCCTCTGAGATGCTGCAGGTGGTGCTCGACTGCGGGCAGAAGGCTGGCGGGCGGTACCTCGTGAGAGCGGCGGCTGTAGTCCAGCGCGAGAGCGGCGAGCCCGTCCAGTGTGCGTCCGTCGAGAAGCTCGGAGGGCGCCGAAGAGCGCCGTGCCACCACTCCTTCCGAGCCACCGAGAAAGACGGAGGCCCCGGCGGCGGCAGTCCTGGCTGTCTGCTGCAGGAAGCGCCGGCGATTGATGCTCACGACCTGTTCCAGTCTGCGATATTCGGCCAGCAGTCTGGGGCTGGGCCGCAATCCGAGCCAGTCTGGAGGGACCGCGAACAACAGACATAGCCGGGGTGCGTAATAGCGTCCGGGGGTGCGGTCGCCGCGCTCCCACTTGCCCCACAGGTTGCCATCAAGCGGCGGCCTGGACTCGCCGAGCACCTCTATCAACTCCTGCAGAGCGCTGGCGCCGTCGTCCTGTGTCCAACCGCGCGCGATCCGATGAGCGCGCAGCGCCGAGTTGCGCTGTCCCCCGCTTTGTCCACGCATTTGTGCAGCCCTCCTGGCCTTCCCTTCCTGCAGCCTAGCTGGTTTCATGCCACCATGAGCGACCCTCCGCCAGGTCGCCACCGGGAGGGGGAAGAGTCCGGCGCCGGCACCGCGTGGACTGACGAGCTCGTCTGGCTGGACGCCTTCGAAGTCGCTATTCGAAACCTTCTCGCCACCCGTTCGCACGTGCTGGAGCTCAGCCGGAGCTGGGATCGCTCGGCGCGGCTGGCGCCTCTCTCGGCGCCGCTGCTGGCCTGGCTCGGCGAGTGCGGAAATGACGAGATCGTGAAAGTCATCGGCGTCCTGCGGGCCGGGATCGAGGCCGAAGCAGGCCGGCTGCCCCCCGGGAGGGACCTCAGCTGACCTGGCCGGATTTCTGTCCTATACTCGACGAACCCGTTGGGCTGATTGCGAGAGCGGGAGTGGTGGCTGTTTAGACCTTACTGGCGAGTGCGGGGGACGATCAATTGCAGGGCAGCGGGCTGCCGAAGCGCCGCTCGGAATGGGTCGGCGATTGCGACAGTCTTGAGGCTGCCCAGCCCGCTCAGCTGGCAATAGGCTATTGTGGATTGCCAACCTACAAAAGGGGAGGATCCTGAGTCGGGATCCCTGTAGGGGTTAGGAGGAAGATGGGAAGAACGGTAGCCAGGCTGACTGCCTCGGTCGCACTGACCGGAGCTGCACTGCTCCTGCTCGCGCTACCCGCGCTGGCGCAGGGTGCGGAGATCGGAACCGCGATAGACCGCTTCACTGGCTGGATCCGTGGGATCCTCATCGCTCTCGGCATCCTCGTCTTCATCGTCGGCGCCGCACTCTTCATGATCGAAGGCACCACCGGAGGGCAGGAGCGGGGCAAAGGTCTGATGGTCGCCGCCGTGGTGGCTGTGATTCTCGGCTTTCTTGCCGGTCCGATCATCAACCTCGCCGCCAGCTTCGTGAGGTAAGGCTTGCGGCGAACCGCACCAGTCGCGCTGGCAATCGCGCTGATGCTCGCCTTCGCGGCAGCCACGCCGGCGCTCGCGGCCGTCGCCTCACCGTCGCCGTCTGTCTCGCCTTCTCCGAGCAACCAGCCGCAGCTGCCGTCGCTGCCCAGCCTCGATCCACAAAAGCTCATCTATCAAACCATCGCCGGGATCCTCTACAGCATGGACCGCCTGCTGATGACGGAGATGGAGAAGCTGTGGAATCCGATGGTGACAGGCACCGACGACCTCAACGGCAGCACCAACTTCGGCCAGGCGCTGGTCGTCGACAACAGCCACCTGCGCACCATGTGGGGCATCTCTCTGGGAATAGCGACGGGGTCCCTGCTGGTGCTGCTGTTCACGCTCAGCGTCGTGCTGTGGATGCTTCGCTCTGCTGTCGGTGTGCAGCACGACCTGGTCCGCAACCTGGTCTATTTCTTCGCGACCGTGATCCTGATGGCTGGCAGCTTCTTCCTGATCACGCAGCTGATCGCAGTCGACAACGCGCTGGTTTCGATGATCAGCGGCCGGGTCACCGTCGAGCTGCGCGCGCTGCCGGCCTACCAGAACCTGGGCCTCACGGACCCGACGACGATCCAGGCGGTGGATCAGCTGCTGCAGGCCATCTCGCTCTTCCTGGTCGCGCTCTTCATCGGCCTGGAGCTGATCTTCCTCTTCGTCATCTACTTCATCCGGCTGATCCTGATCTGGGTGCTGGTGGTGCTGGCGCCCTTCGTGCTGGCGGTCGGCATCCTGCC
>JALYYF010000055.1 GCA_030946725.1 Candidatus Dormiibacterota bacterium | reverse complement strand
GGCGTCATGCTGCGCGCCACCTCGGCCCCAGGCTCGCCGTACTACGGTGTCTTTGTGACCCCGGGCAACGGGGTGGTGGTCCAGTACCGGACGGCTCAGGGCGTCACCAGTTCGAACGTGCCCACTGGAGGTGCCGTGCCGGTCTACCTGGGTGTCGGGCGAAACGGCACCACCTTCACGGCCTACACGTCGCCCGACGGCGTGACCTGGACGGCGGTCCCCAGCTCCAGCGTCGTGCTGGCCAACCTTGGCGGCACGCTGCTGGCGGGACTGGCGGTTACCTCGCACAACACGAGCCAGCTCAGCGCGGTCACCTTTGACACCGTCAGCTCGTCTCCCAACCTGCCGGCCGCCGCCACGAGGGGTGGCCGCACGGCGCCCGCAGCATTGCCCCAGGCGCCCCCGCGATCCTTGCCCTCGCCGTCGCCTCTGATTTCGCCAAAGCCGTAGTCCGCAGTGGGGGGAAGAGCACACGAGTCCCCGTGGGGAAAGGCAGCGGCCGGTCGCCGGCCGCTGCCTTCGGTCGTGATGTGAGCGGCCGGCACCGGCCCCAGTCCGTGCTGGAGGCCGCCAGCGGGGCCGTCATCCTGACGGTCCTCGCGGCGTCGGTCTCCGTGGTGACCTGCACGCCGCAGCAGTCGGTGCCGCTGCCGACGCCCAACGTGGCGGCGGGGCCACCGAGCACCGTGACACCCGGCACATCGGGCTTGGCGAACACCCCCGGGCCGGTTCCCACCACGCGGCCGACCTTCGCGGTCCCCTCGCGGCCGGCGCCGGGTCAGCTCGGCCAGACGGTCAGGGTCTGCGGCACCGCCTTCTGCGTCGGCGGCGCGCGGTGGTTCATGTACGGCGCCAGCGAGTACCAGTCCAACGCGCTGACGGGAATCGACCACCCTGACGGGACCATCGCGCTGGCCCGGCAGGCACATCTCAACACCGTCCGGATCATCAACTTCTACGACGACCACGGCGACCCCAAGCTGGAGCCCTTCAGCGAGACGCGCTGGAGGAAGCTGGACGCCATGGTGGCCAGCGCGCACGCCGCCGACATGCACGTGCTGCTCGACCTCTCGGACTACCGCAACGTGCTCTGGAACAGCTGCGTGAACCCTTACATCCAGGACTGGGGCGACTTCCTGAAGTTCGTGGCCGGACGCACCAACACCGTCACGGGAACCTCGTACAGCGTCGACCCGACCGTCGCGCTCGTCTCCATAGCGGGCGAACCGCTGCCGGTCGGTCCCCACGCGTTCACGGACCGGACGGGGGCGCCCTGCACGCTGAGCTACAGCACCGCGGACCTGGTCGACTTCTACACCCGCACCCTGGGCCAGTGGACCGGGCTCTCGACCATCCCGGTCAACTCGGGTGGGCTTGGCTACCTGGTCCTCGATTCGGGCATCGACTGGCAGACGATCTTCGCGCTCCCCGACAACGCGGTCTGCGACATCAAGACGTACGGGCGCATGATCGACTTCGTCGCCAAGGCGAGCTCCTTCTGCGGTAGCCACAACAAGCCCTGGATCGACGAGGAGTTCGGCTGGCAGCAGTCGCTGGGCGACGACTTCAGGGCGCGGCAGTTCGCCAACACCAACCGGCAGATCCGGGACCACCAGGGCAGCGGCGAGCTCTTCTGGAACCTCGGCTACCAGGTCAAGCCCACCACCTACGACATCGGGAGCATGACACCGCTGACCTTCTCCGCGGTCGTTGCGGGGGCGGCCGGCTAACCAGAGAGAGATAGATAACTGGATGGATAGATCCTCCCCCCGCACGTGCGGCGGGAGGATCCAAGACCTACTATCGGACTGGATGCAGGCCGAAGCCGCTGGGGATCGGGAGGTGGCGCCCTCCCTGCGCCAGGTGCTGGCCGATCCTGGAGTTCGCCGGAGCCTGCTCGGGCTGTTCGGGGCGCAGGCCGCCGCGACCTCCGCG
Source organism: Candidatus Dormiibacterota bacterium (assembly GCA_030946725.1). Classification (GTDB taxonomy): domain Bacteria; phylum Chloroflexota; class Dormibacteria; order Dormibacterales; family Dormibacteraceae; genus Nephthysia. The sequence continues at coordinate 2,346 of JALYYF010000055.1, read as the reverse complement.
CTGACCACCAGCGTCTCCCTCAGCAGCATCCTGGTGACCCAGATCGCCGGCTCGGCCACGCTGTCCGGCCTGCCGGCGACGCTCAACATGCTGGCGGCGGCGGCCTCCGCCTTCGTGGCCGGCATGGGCATGGCCCGCTTCGGCCGCCGGGCCGGGCTGCTCAGCGGATACCTGCTGGGGGCCCTCGGGTCGGCGGTCGGCTTCATCTTCGCGCTCTCCGGCAACCTGCCGGGATTCCTGCTCGGCGGCGTCCTCGTCGGCGCCGCCCAGGCCGTCATCCTGCAGGGCCGCTACGCCGCGGCCGACCTGGTGCCGGCCGCCGTCCGGGGGCGGGTCGTGGGGTTGATCCTGTTCGGAGCCGTGGTCGGAGCGGTGGTGGCGGCGCTCCTGACGCCGCTCCTGCAGCGCGTCGCCTCCTCGCTGCGGGTGCCCGCGCTCGAGCTGGGCTGGGCCCAGTCCGCGCTGATGCTGGCGGTGGGCGCGGGCCTGATCCTGGTGCTGTTCCGAAACCCGGGGCGCGAGCTGAGCGCGGCGCGCCCGGCCCGGGTGGGTCTGAGCCAGTTCCTCTTCAACTTTTCGCGCCCCGAGATCCGGCTCGGCGTCATCAACCTGGTCCTGGGCCAGTCGGTGATGGTCATGTTGATGAACCTCTTTCCGATCCACGCCCTGCACCACGGGCACGGGCTGAGCACGATCTCGGCGATCATCAGCGTGCACGTGGCCGGGATGTTCGGGCTCGCCTGGCTGACGGGCGGCCTCGTAGACCGGTTCGGCGCCTGGATCATGAGCACGGCCGGTGGCGTGATGCTCTTCTTCGGGGCGCTCGCCTCCGCACTGCAGACCTCCACGGTCGGGCTCGCCGCGGCCCTCTTCCTGATCGGGCTGGGCTGGAACCTCTGCTTCGTCGCGGGCTCGGCCCTGCTCGCCAAGCGGCTGGAGCCCTCGATCAGGAGCAGCTTCCAGGGTTCGGCCGACGTGCTGGTCTGGCTCTGCGCCGGGAGCAGCACGCTCGGTGGCGGCTTCCTGGTGGGCGCCTACGACTATCCCGCGGTCGGGGTGCTGGGCGGCCTGGCGGCGGCCGGACTACTGCTGCTGGTCGCCTTCACCTGGGTCCGGCTGCATCCCCCCGCCGGCCGCGGCCTGGCGCCCGACTGAGGCTGGCAGACCGGATCGGCGCGTCTATACTCGCGAAGAGCGGGGATTGCTGGGGGATGACCGTGCAAGCGGGAGTGAGCGGCCCGGAGTCCAGCCGGTGAGCTGCTGGAGCCGGCCGATTCAGGCAGCCGCCATCGCGTTGCTGCTCGCCCTGGGCCTGCTCTCGCCTGCGGCCCCGGCGCTGGCGGCGGCGCCGCCCGCGGGGAGCCCTTCCGACGCCGCCCTGGCCAGGATCCTGTCTGGCGTCGGCTTCAGCGGCGACGCGCTGGTGACCGCGCTGGAGATCGTCTTCGCCGAGAGCGGCGGCAACCCGAAGGCGCTGAACCCGTCCGGTGCGCGCGGGATCTTCCAGTTCATGCCCAACACGCTCGCCGACGACAGCTGTGCCTACGATCCCGTCTGCGCGTCTCAGGCGGCCTACCGGATAAGCAAGGCGGGGAGCGACTGGCACAAGTGGGAGACGTTCACCACCGGTGTCTACGTCCGCTACAAGAGCAGGGCCCTGGCCGCGCTCACACAGGGAGGGGTCGACGCCAACCTGATCTCCGTCGGGCTGCCCAGCCTGGATCCGCAGAAGATCGTCTACCAGGCCATCGCCGGATTGCTGTACAGCATGGACCGGCTGCTGATCACCGAGATGGAGAAGCTCTGGACCCCGATGGTCACCGGCACCGACGACCTCAACGGCAGCACCAACTTCGGCCAGGCGCTGGTCGTCGACAACAGCCACCTGCACACCATGTGGGGCATCACCCTGGCCATCGCGACGGGGTCCCTGCTGGTGCTGCTCTTCATGCTCGGCGCGGTGCTCTGGATGATCCGCTCCGCCGTCGGCGTGCGCCACGACCTGGTCCGCAACCTGGCCTATTTCTTCGCGACCGTGATCCTGATGGCGGGCAGCTTCTTCCTGATCACGCAGGTGATCGCAGTCGACAACGCGCTGGTCTCGGCGGTCAGCGGCCAGGTCACGGTTGAGCTGCGCGCGCTGCCGGCCTACCAGAACCTAGGTCTTAGGGACCCCAGCACGATCCAGGAGCTGGACCAGCTGCTGCAGGCCATCTCGCTCTTCCTGATCGCGCTCTTCATCGGCCTGGAGCTGATCTTCCTCTTCGTCATCTACTTCATCCGGCTGATCCTGATCTGGGTGCTGGTGGTGCTGGCGCCCTTCGTGCTGGCGGTCGGCATCCTGCC
>JALYYF010000052.1 GCA_030946725.1 Candidatus Dormiibacterota bacterium | reverse complement strand
GTCCCGCGCCGGCCGCCGCCCCCGCCGCTGCCGCGGCCCCGCCGTCCTGCGGCGACGCCACGGCCAGCCTCCGGCCCGCGGCAAGTGCGCTCCCAACGCCAGGCTCCATGCCCCCGAGCACCTTCATGAAGGCGATCCAGGACCGTGGCAAGCTGGTCGCCGGCGTGTCCCAGGACGAGCTCCTCTTCGGCTATCAGAACCCGATCAGCAGCCAGCTCGAGGGCTTCGACATCGACATGATCAAGCAGGTCGGCCGCGCCATCTTCGGCGACGACAACCACGTGGAGTACCGGGCCATCACGAGCGCCCAGCGCATCCCGCTGCTGCAGGACAACTCAGTCGACATCGTCGCCCTGACCATGACGATCAACTGCGAGCGCTGGAAGCAGATCGACTTCTCCACCGTCTACTACGACGCGGGGCAGCGAGTGCTCGCCTCCAAGAGCTCGGGCGTCCAGAGCATGCAGGACCTGAGTGGAAAGAAGGTCTGCGCGGCGGCCGGCACCACCTCGATCGACAACATCAAGCAGGCGCCGAGCCATCCGGTCCCGGTCTCGGTGCCCGAGTTCACGGATTGCCTGGTCCTCCTCCAGCAGGGGCAGGTAGACGCCATCTCCACCGACGACACCATCCTGCTCGGGCTGGCGGCGCAGGACCCCACGGTGCAGGTGGTCGGGCCCAAGTTCACCGACGAGCCTTACGGCCTGGGTGTGAACCAGTCCCACCCCGAGTTCGTGCGCTTCGTCAACGCGGTGCTGGAGAAGATGCGCGCTGACGGCACCTGGGCCACCATCTACAACCGCTGGCTCGGCAAGTTCGGCGGCGGCACAACCCCCGCACCCCCGCCACCGAAGTACAAGGATTGACGCGCCGCCGACCAGCCCTCGCCGCGGGAACGGTTCCCGCGTCATGATTCCGTGGATCAGCGCTCGTAACCGGGACTCGCCTCCACCTGTTATGTAGTCAACTGGGCCGGCCGGAGAGAGCGATCTCGGGCAAGGCGGCCCGAACAGGAGGAAACGGGATGCTCACCCCTAAGCACTTCGCGTCGTTTGCTGCGTCGGCGGCACTGCTGTTCATCATTGCGGCCTGCGGCGGTGCGCAGGGAGCCGCATCCTCAGGAGGTGGGTCGGCAGGAGCGACTCCCGCCGCCGTGCCGGCGACTGCGAGCCCGGCCACGGCGAGCCCGGCGGCCGCCAACCCATCGATCTCCCAACCGCTCTCTGCCGCACAGCTGGAAAAGGTCGCCCACCAGGTGTTTGCCGGTGAGCGCTACCCGGTCGACTGCAACTGGCGCGACCGCTCGATCTGCCCGGTGACGGACAGGCTGGGCGCCCGCTTGACGGAGCTCGCGGTACCGCCAGCCAGCGGTCCCGGCCAGGTGTCTCTCTTCTGCCGCTGCCAGAACCCGCCGGAAACGATGCAGGTCACGACCGAGCCGACGTCCACGGGCGGCGTGGCCCACGTCGCGCTGATCTACAGTCCCTCGCTGCACGTGAGGATCGACCTGGTGGTGATCAGGCTAGGCGACAGGGCGCTGGTCGACGACACGCTCTGCACTGGTCGTGGATCCGGCACCTCCCTCTACGCGGCGAGCCTGGCCGGCTGCGCCTGACCGGCGCCAGGCTTCCGAGAGATCCTCTAGGCTGGCCGGGGAGGAACTGATGAGCGAACAGCGTGATGATCAAGCCCCCGGCCGGCGCCAACCGCCGCCAATTCCGTCGGACATGAACGAGTTCAACCGGAAGCTCATCAGCGACTTCCGGGCGACGGCCGGCCGCATGAGCGGACCCATGGAGGGGCGCTCGCTTCTCCTGCTGACGACAACCGGCGCTCGCTCCGGCGAAACTCGCACCGTGGTCCTCGGCTATGGCCGTGAAGGCGAGGGGTACGTCGTGATCGCATCGAACAACGGGGCGCCGGCGCATCCCGCCTGGTACCGCAACCTCCTCGCCGACCCTCGCGCCACGGTCGAGGTGGGCCCCGAGAAATTCGCCGTCAGGGCGCGCACGGCCGCGCCCTCGGAGCGTGACGACCTGGCCCGGACGGTGCCCTATCTGGCGCAGCAGCAGGGCCTGACCAACCGGGAGATTCCCCTTGTCGTGCTGGAGCGGGAGCCTCCGTCAGGGGCGTAGGGCGTAGCGTACGGTTGGGCCGTGGAGCCGCTGCGTCTTGCTGAGTTGCTCACCGGACTGTCGCTGGTGGCGGACATCGGCATGGGGCTCTCACCCGGGGAGGCCGGTCGGGCGACGCTCGTAGCCATGGAGCTGGCCGGCGTCGCCGGCGCAGACGAGCCCTCCGACGTCTACTACACGACACTGCTGCAGCACGTCGGGTGTACGGGCTATGCGCACGAGGCGGCGGTCATGCTCGGTGGCGACGAGATCGCCGTCAAGCGCGCAGCGCTCCGAACCGATTTCGGGAGCCCGCGGGACATCTTTCGGAGCTACCTGCCCCACCTGGCACCCACTGCGGGGGTCATCACCCGCGTGCGGGCGGCCGGCACGGCGGCGGTGCGGGCACGCGAGATCGTACGCGGGTACAGTCGCTCGAACTGCGAGGTCGCGGCACAGACCGCTGGGCGGATCGGCCTCGGCGAGGGCGTGCGGGCAGCTCTGCTGGAGGTCTACGAGCAGTGGGATGGAAAGGGTGGCCCGCGCGGGGTCGGCGGCGACGCGATCGCGCTGCCGGCTCGCATCGCCCAGGTTGCCGTGACCGCCTCTCTGTTCCACACGATTGGCGGTCGGGAGGCCGCCATCGAGGCGATCAGCCGCCGGGCGGGCGCGGCCCTGGATCCGGAGCTGGTCGGCCTGGTTTGTGCCGGACCCGATCGCATCCTCGGCTTGCTGGACACGGCGGACGTGCTGGCGATGGCCGTGCAGATAGAGCCGAGGCCGTTCATCCGAGTCTCGGAGCTCGGGCTTGACCGCGTGTGCCGTGCATTCGGCGACGCGGTGGACCTCAAGACGCCGCTCCACCACGGTCATGCTGCCGGCGTTGCCGAGTTGGCGGCAGGCGCGGCCGGGCGGTTGGCCCTCGATCCCCATGAGATCGCCGAACTTCGCCGGGCCGGCTACGTGCACGACCTCGGACGCGCCGCGGTTCCCAACGGGGTGTGGGAGCACGACGGGCCGCTGTCATGGGTGCAGGAGGAGCAGGTCCGTGTTCATCCGCATTACTCGGAGCGGGTGCTGGCTCGTTGTGGGCCGCTCGCCCCGCTTGCCGCGCTCGCTGCGTCACATCACGAGCGCCTGGACGGCTCCGGATACCACCGGCAGCTCCGCGCGGGCGGCCTCGGAACCGCCGCCCGGGTGCTCTCCGCTGCGGACGCGTTCCAGGCGATGACGCAGACGCGAGCGCATCGCCCGGCCCGGAGCGCGGACGAGGCGGCCAGCGTGCTTGCCTCCGAGGCCCGCGCCGGGCGTCTCGACGCCGAGGCGGTCCGTGCGGTCGTGGAGGCGGCTGGACGGCCGTCGCCGGCCCTGCGCCCGCCACGGCCGGCCGGGCTCACCGAGCGCCAGATGGAGGTGCTGAGGCTCGTCGCGCAGGGTCTCTCCAACCCCGACATCGCCCGCCGCCTCGTGATCTCACGCCGTACGGCCGAGCACCACGTCCAGGATGTGTACGCCCACATCGGCGTCTCCAGCCGTGCCGGCGCCGCGCTCTTCGCGATGGAGCACGACCTGCTCAAGGATGGGTAGGTCTGCCGATGCGCGGCTCGCGGCGGCTGGCGATCCTCATGGTGATGAACGACCACCGCAGGAGGATCCACACATGCAGCCCAGAGATGTAGTCCGCCGCTTCGTCGACGAATACCAGAGCGCTGTCAAAGAGGAAGCTCTGCACGAGTTGGTGCACCCCGACGTCGTGGACCACAGCCGGCCGCCCGGGGTCGCGCCCGGCGCTGAGGGCATCCGTCAGCAGTTCGACGGATTCCGATCCGCGTTCCCTGACTTCCGTGCCACGATCCTGGACCAGGTCGCCGAGGGCGACAAGGTCGTCACGCGCAAGGTGTTCCACGGCACCCACCTCGGCTCCTTCCAGGGGATCCCGCCGACCGGACGGGAGGTCGAAATCCACCTCATCGACATCGTCCGGGTGGCCGGCGGTCAGATCGTGGAGCACTGGAACTGTGTCGACCGGCTGGGATTGCTCGCGCAGCTCGGCGTCCTCCCGGAAGCCATGGCCGGCGCCCCGACCTGAGACTGGCGGCGACCTGACTGCAGCCGAACGACGCAAGCCCTCCTAAGCTTGCAGCACCGGCATGCAGGAGGAGGTTGGCCGCGAGGTCTTCACCAAGCGTGCTAAGCGCGCCCTGGCTCTGATCGGGGTGGCGGTACTGGTACTGGCCGTGAGCGCCGGCGCCTATCTCTGGCGGAGCGCCGATCACCCGTACAACGGCCTGCCCCCGCCACCCACGAGCCGGCCGGTGCTGGTCAGCATGACCGCTACGTCCGAGCGGCAGGCCTGGGTCATAGTCCACGACAGCGGTGGACCGGAGAGCTTTCTCTTCCACACCGACGACGGCGGCGCCCGCTGGCATCGCCAGCTGTCGATCAACGGGCTCGGCGTGCTGCGCTTCGCGGACGCCCGGCGTGGCGTTCTGCTCAACTACCAGCTCGGGTCGCAGCCGGAGGCCCGGATCCCGCGGGCCTTCGCGACCATGGACGCGGGCGCCCACTGGCGACCGGTCGCCATGCCCGGGCTCAGCCTGGGTTTCAACGCCGATCCATTCTTTCTGGATCCCGACCGGGGCTGGGTGCTGGGGACCCGCGCCGCCCCGGGGGGAGGTCCGGTGGACGCGGAGCACACGCTCTGGCGCACGCGGGATGGAGGCCGTCAATGGGAGCAGCTCCTGAGCGTCGACGCGGCTCACCCGCTGGATCACGGCGTCTCCGGCAGAGACCTGATCGCGGGGATCAACTTCCAGGACCCAGACACCGGCTGGATGGTGACGCTGGGCCCGGCCGCGTCGGCGTCCGTGTACGTGACGCACGACGGCGGTCGCGACTGGACCCGTTCGGCGGTGGCGGCGGCGCTCCCGGGAGCCGCCGGCCAGGACTGGCTGTACCTGGGGGCACCACAGGTCTCGAGCGCCGGCAAGGGGATGATGCCGGTGTTCGACCGGGACTCGGTCCAGCTGTTCGTCCTTAGCACCTCCGACGGCGGGGACAGCTGGGCCGGAGTGAAGTCCGTGCCCGCGGGCGGGCCGCTCAACACGGCGTTCGTCACCGGGTCCGTGGCCTGGGTCGCCAACGGCAGCGGCGCCTGGGTGACGTCCGACTCAGGTCGGAGCTGGCTCAGAAGCGCCGACCTGCCGGGCGGCCTGGCGCTCGGAACCGTCGCGCCGGCCGACGCCTCGGTGGCCTGGGTCCAGGGCCAGAAGTTCGGAGCGGCCTCCGACCCGACCCACTGGGTGCTCTTCCGCACCGCCGACGCCGGCAAGCACTGGAGGCCGGTAAACGCACCAAGCCTGACCTGACCCGCGCGGAGCCGCTTCCCGGCGGCGGGGTACAAGCTCGGCCGCTGGCACCTGACCCTGAAGGAGCCGGTCCCTGACTCGCAGGACCCCCGGCCCATCTCTGCCTGATGGCGCAGATGTCGATTCCTGGGGCCGCGGTTTCGTCGTATGGGGTGAGAGCGGCCGCGGCGCCGCGCAGGTTCGAAGGAGAAGCCGAATGCGATACTTGGCACTGATCTACACCGAGGAGCGGACGGATGCGCCTCCCAGCGATGGCGAGGGCCGGCAGATGATGGCCGAGTACGGGGAATACACCCAGATGGTCAAGGACCGCGGCGCCCATCTGGGCGGCGAGGCCCTGGAGCCCAGCACCGCCGCCACCACCGTGCGCGTGCGGGACGGCAAGGTCTCCACCACGGACGGTCCCTTCGCCGAGACCAAGGAGCAGCTGGGGGGATACTACCTGCTGAATTGCAGGGACCTGGACGAGGCGATCGACCTGGCCGCGAAGATCCCGGGAGCCCGCTCGGGAGCGATCGAGGTCAGACCCATCATGGAGTTCAGCTGACCGAAGTCCGTCCCGCGATCGAGGCCACGTTCCGGCAGGAGTACGGCCGGCTCCTGGCCACGCTGATCCGCCTCCTCGGTGACATCGACGCCGCCGAGGAGGCGGTCCAGGCCGCCTTCGTCACTGCGGTCGAGGCCTGGCCGGCCGGCGGGGTGCCGCGCAACCCTGCGGCCTGGCTCATGGTCACAGCGCGCAACCGAGCCCTCGACGGCGTCCGGCGGGAGGGGAAGCGGCGGCTCAAGGAGTTCGGCGGATCCGCGGTCGAAGTCGACCAGGACGAGCTCGCGGAGGCGGATGACCGTCTGACCCTGATCTTCACCTGCTGCCACCCGGCCCTGGCGAGCAGCGCGCAGGTGGCGCTGACGCTGAACCTGCTCGGCGGCCTCTCGGTCCCCGAGATCGCCCGCGCCTTCCTGGTACCGCCGTCGACCATGGCTCAGCGGCTCGTGCGCGCCAAACGCAAGATCCGAGTCGCCGGCATCCCCTACCGGATCCCGGATCCGGACTCACTGCCGCAGCGCCTGCAAGCGGTCCTGGCGGTGCTCTACCTCATCTTCAACGAGGGCTACTACGCCACCGGTACCGACAGCCTGGTCCGCGCCGACCTCTGCATGGAGGCGATACGCCTCGGCCGGACGCTGGCCGAGCTGATGCCTTTCGAGCCTGAGGCGCTCGGGCTGCTGGCGCTGATGCTGCTGCAGGATTCGCGCCGGGCGGCCAGGCTCGACGACTCCGGCGAGCTGGTGCTGCTACCCGACCAGGATCGCTCGCGCTGGGACTTCGCTCAGATCACCGAGGGCTCGCGCCTGCTGGAGCGAGCGCTTCAACGCCACACGCCGCCCGGCCCCTACCTGCTGCAGGCCGCCATTGCCGCGGTCCATGCGGAGGCGACGTCGGCCGAGCGGACCGACTGGCACCAGATTGCCGCGCTGTACGGGCGCCTGCTCCAGGTCACACCGACGGCAGTCGTGGACCTGAATCGGGCGGTGGCGGTAGCCATGGCCGGAAGCGTGGCCGCGGGGCTCGCCATCATGGACCGGATCGAGGCGACGGGCGAGCTCGCCGGCTACCATTTCCTCCCCGCCGCCCAGGCCGACCTGCTGCGCCGCCTGGAGCGCTGGGAGGACGCCG
>JALYYF010000033.1 GCA_030946725.1 Candidatus Dormiibacterota bacterium | reverse complement strand
GATCTCGTAGGGAAAACGATGCTCCCTGTCCAGCTCCTCCGCGGCGGGCGCCACCACCTCGCGGGCGAAGTCCCGGCAGAGTTCGCGCACGGCGCGCTGCTCGTCGCTCAGCTCGAAGTCCACTATTCCGCCGTCAGTTGGGCAATACGGTCAGCTTCAGCGCCCAGCTGGCCGCGAGCGGCAGAAGTGCCGCGACGGCGATCGCGCGGGCCCAGCCCCGATTCAGCCTCCAGCGGACATCGCGGTCCAGAACCAGCGCCGCCGCCAGTACCGGGATCGCCGCGACCACCGCCCAGAAGAGGGCCGGCCCGAGCGGATAGAGGGCGGCCGCGCGGCCCACGTCTCCGTGCCACATGTTTGCGAAGGAGCGTGTGCCACCGCAGAAGGGGCAGGGATGGCCGGTCACCAACAGGAAGGGGCACGGCGGAAGCGTGGCGTGAAGTGCCTGTGCCGTCGCGAAGTACCTGGTGTAGAGCATCCAGAGGAGGAGGCCTGCCAGGAGGCAGGCGTTACGGAGACGGGCCTCTGGAGCGGCCCGGACCACGGCGAGGTGCACACCTGCCACCACGCCGCGAAGTTTAGGTTTTCTGGCGGACCGAAGCCTTGGTCTCTACCAGGGTCACCCGCGTAGGGACATGTCGGGGACGGGGCCCGCGCCCTCCCAGGATCCAGACCGCGAGCAGAACCAAGAGGAGCAGGCTGCCGGCCATGGGGGCGACGACGAGGAACGCCGCAACGTCGTACAGCATCTTGGGCGAAGGCTAACCAGGGACTGCCGCGGGTGGTCGCGGCAGGCCGTCAAGTCTTTGTAAGAAGCTCCACTATCTGGTCGGTCGTCTCGGCCACGGCCACACCGGCCCGCCTGAACGCCTCTTCCTTGCTCTTGGCGGTACCCCGGTTGCCCGACACGATGGCCCCCGCGTGGCCCATGCGCTTGCCCTCCGGCGCGGTCCGGCCGGAGACGAAGGCGACCACCCGGAGGCGGGTACCCCTGGCCAGCAGCTCGGCCGCCCTTTCCTCGTCGGAGCCGCCGATCTCCCCGATGATCGCCAGGTGCGTCGTCTGCGGGTCCTGCTCGAAGAGCTGCACGACGTCGCTGAAGGTGAGGCCCAGCACCGGATCGCCGCCGATCCCCACGATCGTCGACTGCCCGAGACCGGCCGCCGTCAGCGCCGACATGGACTCGTAGGTCAGCGTCCCGCTCCGGGAGACGATGCCGACCGGACCGGGGCTCGCGAACCTCTGCGGGATGATGCCGATCTTGCCCACACCGGGGGTGAGCAGCCCGGGGCAGTTGGGGCCCAGCAGCCGCGCCTCCGGGTAGCTCTTCAGGAAGTCCTTGACGCGGATCATGTCCTGGATCGGGATCCCCTCGGTGATCGTCACGATCAGGCGAACCCCCGCCGCGGCGGCCTCCATGATGGCGTCGGCCGCGAACGGCGGCGGGACGAAGATCCCGCTGGCGTTGGCCGCGGTCTCCCTGACGGCCTCGGCCACCGTGTCGAATACGGGCACGTCGAGGTGCCTGGTGCCCCCCTTGCCGGGGTTGACCCCACCTACCAGCCCGGTGCCCATCAGCTTCATCTGCTCGGCGTGGAAGGAGCCTTCCCGCCCGGTGATGCCCTGCACGATCACGCGGGTGTCCCTGTCCAGGAGGATTGCCATCAGGCGGCTTCCACGGTCATCTGGTCAGCTCCACGATCTTCTGGGCGGCCTCCCAACCGCTGGCCCCTGGCTCGATGCCGTTTTCTTTGAGGATGGCCCGGCCCTCCTCTTCGTTGGTCCCCGAGAGCCGGACCACCAGCGGCAGGGTCATGCCCAGGCTGTCGCGAGCCTGGACCAGGCCTCGAGCGACCTCGTCGCCGCGGGTGATGCCGCCGAAGACGTTGATCAGCACGCCGCGCACCCGGGGATTCATCAGGATCACCGTGAGCGCGTTCTCGACCACCTCGGCCTTGGCGCCGCCGCCGATGTCGCAGAAGTTGGCGGCCCTGCCGCCCGCCCTCTGGACCAGGTCCAGGGTGCCCATGCAGAGGCCGGCGCCGTTGCCTATGATCCCGATCTCGCCGTCGAGGGAGACGTAGGTCAGGTTGCGCTTGCGGGCCTCCATCTCGTACCGGTCGCCCTCGAGCACCTCTCCATAGCGCTCCTCCAGATCGCGCTGGCGGAAGGAGGCGTTCTCGTCGGTCTCGAGCTTGGCGTCGCCGGCGACCAGCTCGCCCTCGCGGGTCACCACCAGCGGGTTGATCTCCGCGGTCAGCGCGTCATGGTCGGGGATGGCCCGGTACAGCTTCTTGATGAGCGGGACCAGCTTCCGGACGTGGTCGCCGAGCCCGGCCTCCCAGACCAGCTGGTTGAGCTCGAAGTCGAGGGGGCCGCGCCAGGGGTTGGGATAGAGGCGGGCGATGGCCTCCGGCGCGTCCTCCGCAATCTGCTCGATCTCCATGCCGCCCTGCCCGGAGAGCATCAGGATGTTGGAGCGGGCGTCGCGATCCACGGTGAAGCCCAGGTAGAGCTCCCTGCCTATGTCCAGCGCGACCTCGCAGTAGACCAGGGGGACCTTGAAGCCCTTGATGTCCATGCCAATGATCTGCTCGGCCGCAGCGCGCGCATCCTCCGGCGTCTGCGCGAGCTTGATTCCCCCGGCCTTGCCCCGGCCGCCGACGGGGACCTGGGCCTTGACGGCGACCGGCCCCAGCTCGGCGCAGGCCTGGGCCGCCTCCTCCGGAGTGCGGGCGACCCGGCCCGGCGGGATCGGGACGCCCAGGCCGGCGAGGACCTCCTTGGCCTGGTACTCGAGGAGCTTCATGGCCGGTCCCTCCCGCTGGTCACGGCTGAGAAGGGTAGCGCGGGCCGGTCCGGCGCCGCGGCCAGGTGGGCTCCCTCAGTTCGGCGTGATCTCGGCCACCAGCGCCCGCCGGCCAGGCAGCCCGAAGGTGAGCGCGTACAGGCGCGACACCAGGCCGTACTTGGCGTCGAGGGCCGGGACCAGCTCGCGGCCGGCCGGCGGATCGAAGAGCCGGGCAGTGCCGAGGAAGGTGGGACCGGTCCGGCGGCCGTCGCGGTCGCAGGCGAAGAAGCTGACGCTGGAGTTGTGGTGCAGCCGCTTCACCTTGCCGGTGTTCGCCGGCGTGCGGAAGTAGACCTTGCCGTCCCGGACAACGAACCAGACTACGGTTGCTACCCCGCGACCGTCGCGCTTGAAGGTGGTGACGCTCAGGTAGCTGGCGCTCTCGAGCCCCGCGATGGCTTCTCCGATCTGATCCACGTTGTCGCTCCCAACCAACCGATGGCCGCCTCTGTTCCGCCAGGGGGATGTCTAGAGGGGAATGTTGCCGTGCCAGCGCGGCGGGCGCTTTCGCTCCTTGCGCCTCGCCAGCCGCAGCGCCCGGATCAGCGCCGGACGGGTGTTGGCCGGCTCGATGACCTCATCCAGGTAGCCGCGCTCGGCGGAGATGTAGGGGTTGGCGAATCGCTCCACATAGTCCGCGACCATCTCGCGTCGCTTCTCAGCAGGATCCGCGGCCGCCTCGATCTCGCGCCGGAAGATGATGTTCACTGCTCCTTCCGGCCCCATCACCGCCAGCTCGGCCGTGGGCCAGGCGGCGTTGTAGTCGGCCCGGATGTGCTTGGAGCACATGACGCATTAGGCACCGCCGTAGGCCTTGCGCGTGATCACCGTGAGCTTGGGGACCGTGGCCTCGCTGAAGGCGTAGAGCAGCTTGGCGCCGTGCCGGATGATGCCGCCGTACTCCTGCTGGGCGCCGGGCAGGAAGCCCGGCACGTCCTCCAGCACGACGAGCGGGATGTTGAAGGCGTCGCAGAAGCGGACGAAGCGGGCCGCCTTGACCGAGGCGTCGATGTCCAGCGCCCCGGCCATGACCTTGGGCTGGTTGGCGACGACGCCGACGGGGTGACCGTCGAGCCTGCCGAAGCCGACCACGATGTTCATCGCGTGGAAGGGCTGGACCTCAAGGAACTCGCCCTTGTCCACGACGCGCCTGATCACCTCCTTCATGTCGTAGGGCTCCCGGGCGCTCTCCGGGATCAGGGACGCCAGCCCAGGGTCCGTGCGTTCGGGCGAGTCGCCGGCCTCCCGCTTCGGCGGCTGCTCGGCCGAGCTCTGGGGCAGGAAGGAGAGCAGCTGCCGGGTCTGCTCGAAGCACTCGTTCTCCGACTGGGCGAGGAAGTGGGCGACGCCCGACTTCACGTTGTGGACCTCGGCCCCACCCAGGCTGTCGAAGGTGACCTCCTCGCCGGTCGTAACCCTGATCACCTCGGGCCCGGTAATGAACATGTATCCGACCCCGTGCACCATGAAGGTGAAGTCGGTCATGGCCGGCGAGTAGACGGCGCCGCCGGTGCAGGGCCCCAGGACCAGGCTGAGCTGCGGGATGACGCCGCTCGACTCCACGTTGCGCCAGAAGATCTCGGCGTAGCCGGCGAGTGACACCACGCCCTCCTGGATGCGGGCCCCTCCTGAGTCGTTGATGCCGATGATGGGGACCCGGTTCTGGTAGGCGAGGTCCATGACCTTGCAGACCTTCTCGGCGAAGACCTCCCCAAGCGAGCCTCCGAAGGCGCCGGCGTCGTGGCTGAAGAGCATCACGTCGCGCCCCCCGATCGTCGCCATGCCGGTCACCACGCCGTCGCCGTAGGGCCGGCGCGCGGCCAGTCCCAGGGTGGTGGCGCGGTGGCGCGTGAGCAGGTCGAGCTCCTCGAAGGAGTTGCGATCGACCAGCCGCTGGATCCGCTCGCGGGCCGTGAGCTTGCCCTTCTCGTGCTGCCGCCGGAAGGCCTCGGCGTCGCCGTGCGCCGCCTCGTAGCGGAGCTGGCGCAGTTGGTTGAGCGGGTCGACCTTGCGGCTGCGCTTCTCAGCCATCGTTGGCCCTCGCCGCCTCAGCTGACATCGGGCGGCTGGTACTCGCCGAAGACCAGGCGCAGCCGGTCGCAGCACTCGCCGATCGTGGCGTAGGCCGCCAGCGCCTCCTTCAGCGGATACATGAGGTTGTCCGCCCCGCGGGCCGCCGTCTCCAGCCGGTCGAGCGCGCTCTCCACCGCTGCTGCGTCACGTTCGGCGCGCAGCCGGCGCAGCGAGGCGACCTGGGCCTCCTGGTGCTTGGGTCCGACCCTGGTGATCTCGAGCTCTCCGGCGGCCTCCGACTGGAAACGGTTGAGGCCGACCACGACCCGCTCGCCGCTCTCGATCCGGCGCTGCAGGCGGTAGGCGGACTCCCCGATGCGCCGCTGCATCCAGCCCTGTTCGATGACGGCGACGGCCCCGCCGCCCTCGTCGACCTCGGCCAGGATCCGCAGCGCCTCCTCTTCGACCATGTCGGTGAGCGACTCCACGTAGTAGGAGCCGCCCAGCGGGTCGGCCACCAGCGGCACCGCCGTCTCGTTGGCGATCACCTGCTGGGTCCGCAGCGCGACCTCGGCGGCCTGCTGGGAAGGCAGGCCCAGCGCCTCGTCGTAGCCGTTGGTATGCAGCGACTGGGTGCCGCCGAGCACAGCGCTCAGCGCCTCCAGGGCCGTCCTGACCACGTTGTTCAGCGGCTGCTGCGCGGTCAGTGTCACTCCGCCGGTCTGGGTGTGGAAGCGCAGGGTGAGGGAGCGCGGGTCCCGGGCAGAGAAGCGGTCGCGCATGATCCGCGCCCACATGCGGCGGGCGGCCCGGAACTTGGCGATCTCCTCGAAGAAGTCCATGTGGCAGGCGAAGAAGAAGGAGAGTCGGGGTGCGAAGCCGTCGACCTCGAGCCCCGCCGCCAGGGCCGCCTCGACGTAGGCGATGCCGTCGGCCATGGTGAAGGCGACCTCTTCGGCGGCGGTCGCCCCCGCCTCGCGGATGTGGTACCCGCTGATCGAGATCGTGTTCCAGTTCGGCAGCTGCTCCGCGCAGTAGGCGAAGAGGTCCGTCGTGAGGCGCATTGAGGCGTCGGGCGGGTAGATGTAGGTCCCCCGCGCGGCGTACTCCTTGAGGATGTCGTTCTGCACGGTGCCGGTGACCCGCTCCGGCGGGCAGCCCTGCCGCTCGGCCACGAGCTGGTAGAGCAGCAGCAGCATGGCGGCCGTGGCGTTAATCGTCATCGAGGTCGAGATCCTCTCGATGGGAAGCCCGTCCAGCAGCGTCTCCATGTCCCGCAGCGAGTCGATGGCGACCCCCACCTTCCCCACCTCGCCGCGCGCCATCGGGTGGTCCGAGTCGTACCCGATCTGGGTGGGAAGATCGAAGGCGACGGAGAGGCCGGTCTGGCCCTGCTCGAGCAGGAAGCGGTAGCGCCGGTTCGACTCCTCCGCGGTGCCGAACCCCGCGTACTGGCGCATCGTCCACAGGCGTCCGCTGTACATGCCTTTGCGGATGCCGCGGGTGAAGGGATACTCGCCGGGAGGTGGCTCCTCCGGACCGGAGTCGGCGGCCCGGTAGACGGGCTTCAGCTGCAGGCCGCTGTCGTTGACCGGAGCACCGCCGTCAGGCTTTTCGGACATCCTCCTCCAGCTCGGTGAGCACACCAAAGGTGCCGCGAGGATGCAGGAAGCCGATCCTGGTCGAGCCGCCGCCGCCCACGCGCGGCCGCTCGTCGATGGTCTCGATCCCGGAGGAGCGGGCGCTGGCCAGCGCCTCGGCCACGTCGTCGACCTTGTAGGCGACGTGGTGGATGCCCTCGCCGCGCCTGGCGATGAAGCGGCCGACCGGGGAGTCGGGAGTCAGCGGCTGCATCAGCTCGATCTCGATGTCGCCGACCCGGAAGGAGGCGGCCTCCATCTGGTCAGCCTCCGCCACCCAGCGGTGCTCGACCTCCAGCCCGAAGACGCCCTCGTACAGCCGGACCGCCGCGTCGAGGTCCTTCACCGCCAGTCCGAGATGCGAGATTCGCCGCAGCATCAGTGATCACGCTCCTCGCGGCTACACATACCAGCTTCTCATCGGGAGTAGCCGCCGCCCTGCACTGAGAAGAGCCTGGTCACCTGGTTCAGAGTCGTCAGGTTGCCCAACAGCCCGTCGATCTTCAGCCGGCCGCGCAGCATCTTGGCGACCACCTCGCGCCCCGTCGCGTCCATGTAGTTGGGCATGCGGGCGAAGCCGATCTTGACATTGCTGAGCTGCATCACGGTCTCGGCGTCGGCGCGGATCGTCAGATCGCGGACGGGTTCGAGGCCGTTGTGGACCAGCAGCCGGCCGCCCAGGAACTCCAGGGTCACGCCCTCCTCGATGTCCGTGACGAAGACACCGACGCGGGCCTTCAGGCTGTCGAAGTCGGCGCGCTTCTCGGGCCGGGCGTCGACGTTGGCCTCGATCAGTCCGCCGAGCATCTGGGCGAAGGGGGAAGCTTCCGTGCCCTCGGCGTACTCGACCCGGCTCACTCGTCGGGCCACCTGACCGGCACCCGCGTCGTGCACTCGGTCATCTCCTGGGACGCCTTGGTGTAGCGGACGATTGTGGGAAGGTCGCCTTTCAGCTTGAGTTTGCCCGTGAGCATGCCTCGGGTGGCGTCCAGCTCCTTGGTCGCCACCTGCTTCCAGCGCGAGTAGGGCGCCGTGATCACGAAGTCGCAGGCCCGGGCGTTGTCGGCGCTGCCGACCCGGATGTCTCGGGCCTCGCCGTCGAAGAGGTCCAAGACGACTCCCCTGGACTCTGCGAAGCCGCGGTCCGGTTCGGCTTCGACGACCAGCCCGACCGTCCACTTCCAGCCCTTGGCCGCCTGCCTGTACACGGGGCTCCGGTTGATCTCTTCCTTGAACTGCTGGGCCCACTCGTTGGAGAACGCTTCGACGGCCACTGGACACCTCCACTCTTGAAGTGCCGACTAGAGTACGGCCCATGAGCTTGAACCTCGCCGTGATGCTCCGTGAGTCGGCCCGGGCCCGGCCCGACAAGACGGCCGTCATCCTGGACCAGTTCCGGCTGACCTACGGCCAGCTGGAGGCGGTCACCAATCAGGTCGCCGCCAGCCTGGTGACGGCGGGGATGCGTCCGGGCGACCGCGTCGGAGTCATGCTCCCCAACGTCCCCCAGTTCCCCATCGCCTACTACGGTGTCCTGAAGGCAGGCGGCGTGGGGGTCCCCATGAACGTGCTGCTCAAGGCGCCGGAGGTCCAGTACCACCTGGGGGACTCCGGTGCCCGCTTCCTGATCACCTGGGACGACTTCGCGGGGGAAGCCCTGAAGGGCGCCGCTCCGCTGCAGGAGGTCAGCACCTTCGCGGCGCTCAGGCCGGGCGGAGAGGCGCCCCCTGGCGCACGGGACTTCGCCGAGCTCATGCAGGG
Organism: Candidatus Dormiibacterota bacterium; assembly: GCA_030946725.1. Lineage (GTDB taxonomy): Bacteria > Chloroflexota > Dormibacteria > Dormibacterales > Dormibacteraceae > Nephthysia. The sequence continues at coordinate 18,990 of JALYYF010000033.1, read as the reverse complement.
CTCGCCGAGCCACGAAATGGCGCCCACCAGCCCCGAGGACACCGCCGTGATCCTCTACACCTCAGGGACGACCGGGCGGCCCAAGGGAGCCGAGCTCAGCCATCTCAACCTCTTCATGTGCTCCGAGGTGGGGGCCACTCGCCTGATCGCCTTCCAGGAGGACGACGTGGCGATGGCGGTCCTGCCGCTCTTCCACTCCTTCGGCCAGAGCAGCGTCATGAACACGACCTTCTACGCCGGCGGGACGATCACGCTGGTCCCCCGCTTCGACGCGGCCAAGGTCCTCGAGGTCATGGCGCGGGACCGGGTCAGCATCTTCGCCGGCGTCCCCACCATGTACTTCGGGCTGCTCCACCACCCGGAGAGGGAGCGCTTCGACACCTCGTCGCTTCGCATCTGCGTCTCCGGCGGTGCCGCCATGCCCGGCGAGGTGATGACGGCCTTCGAGCGGGCTTTCGGGGTCACGGTGCTCGAGGGCTACGGGCTCTCGGAGACCTCCCCCACCGCCAGCTTCAACCGCTCCAAGGACGAGCGCCGCTTCCTCAGCGTGGGCAAGCCGATCTGGGGCGTCGAGATGAAGATCTTCGACGAGGACGACCAACCGCTCCCGGCCGGCCGCGACCAGATCGGGGAGATCGTGATCCGCGGACACAACGTGATGAAGGGCTACTTCAAGAACCCCGAGGCGACGGCTGAGGCCATGCGCGGGGGCTGGTTTCACAGCGGCGACATGGGGTACGTGGACGAGGAGGGCTACTTCTTCATCGTCGACCGGAAGAAGGAGCTGATCATCCGCGGCGGCTTCAACGTCTACCCGCGCGAGGTGGAGGAGGTCCTCTACGCGCACCCGGCGGTGGCCGCCGCCGCGGTGATCGGCGTGCCCGACGAGCGCCTCGGCGAGGAGGTCAAAGCCGTGGTCCAGCTCAAGGCCGGACAGACGGCGACCCCCGAAGAGCTGATCGAGTTCTGCAAGGAGCGCGTCGCGGCCTACAAGTACCCCCGAACCGTCCAGCTCATCGACCAGCTCCCCATCGGCCCCACCGGCAAGATCCTGAAAAGAGAGCTCAAAGCCACCCTGGCCGCCTCCAGATAGAGCGCTCCCAAAGTGTCCCTCCCCCTTGCGGGGAGGGTAGGGAGGGGGTCCTACCCCGTAGGTGCGGCCACCTGATCGGTCCGCTCAGCACGCTCCAGCAGATGGCCGGCAAACCACCCCACCACCCTGCGCAGCCGCTCCATGCGGCGGTCGGGCCGGCCGCTGCGCGAGAGGTCGTGCGACTCGCTGGGGAACCGCACCAGCTCGACCTCCCGGCCGAGCAGACGCAAAGCGCCGAACATCTCCTCCGCCTGGGAGATTGCGCAGCGAAGGTCCATCTCGCCGTGCGTGAGCAGGAGCGGCGTCCGGATCCGGTCGACGTACCGGATCGGCGATCGCCGCCACAGCTCTTCGGGATCGGACCAGGGCGGCGGCCCCATCTCCAGCTGGCCCCAGAGGACGATGTCGTGCTGCGCGTACTCGCTGACCAGGTTGGACAGCGAGCGCATGGCCACGGCCGCCGAGAAGCGGTCGGTGTGGCCCACGATCCAGTTGGTCATGTAGCCGCCGTAGGAGCCGCCCCCCACACCCATCCGGCTCGGGTCCACTGAATCCTCTCGCTCCAGCAGCTGGTCCAGCGCAGTCATCAGATCCTCGTAGTCACGGCCTGCCCAGTCCCTCACCACCGCTCGTTTGAACTCCTCGCCGTACCCGTCGGATCCCCGCGGGTTGACGTAGAAGACGCAGAACCCCATCCCCGCGAGCACCTGGAACTCGTGGAAGAAGCTCCACCCGTACTGGCCGTGAGGGCCACCGTGTATCTGCATGACGAGCGCACGCTTGCCCGGTCTCTCGAGCTCGGGGGGCTCGAGCAGCCAACCTTCCAGCGGAAGGCCGTCGGCCGCCCTGAACTCGAGGCGCCGGGGACGGGCCAGGTAACGCCGGCCGAGCCAGGGATTCGAGTCGGTGAGCCGCCTCTCCCGACCCTTCTCGAGGAGGAAGACGTCGCCCGGGGAGCAGGGGTCGCTCAGGCAGGCAGTCAGCCGCCCCTGGCGGAGGTCGAAGTCGTAGGCGACCCGCTCGCCGGCCCGCAGCTCGGTGCGCACGGATCCCTGGAGGTCCACGGAGCAGACGTCGACCGCTCCGGGGCCGCTGGCCTGGAAGAACACGCGGCCCCCGGCCTCGTCCCAGCAAAGGCGCGTGGCGTGCCCGGCCCGCATGTCGGTCAGCACGGAGTCGCCGACCCCGCGGTCGAAGCCGGCGGTCAGGCACCTGGCCTCACCACCGCCCGCCGCCACCACCCAGACACGGTCGTGGCGTCCGCCATCCTGCGCTAGGGGCCCCACGAACGCGATCAGGTCCCCGGCGGGCGACCAGGTCGGGTTCAGCATCCGCCGGTCGCCGGTGATCTCCTCCAGGTTTCCCGAGAGGTCGAGCGAGTACAGCTTGCGGTCTCTGCGCAGGTCGGCACCGGGGTCGGCGTCACCCACCACGGCCAGGCGACGCCCGTCCGGCGCCCAGTCGAAGTCCTCCACGTCCCAGTCGCCGACGGTGAGCTGGCGGGGTTCGCCGCCTGAGAGGGAGACGACGAAGAGGTGCGCCCGGCGCCCGTCCAGGTAGCCGGTGCCGTCGCGCTTGTAGTCGAGCCCCCGGACCACCCGGGCCACCGGCGGGCGCCGCACGCGCTCCTCGTCGCCCGGGGGCCGGGGATCGTCGACTATCGAGTCTGCCCCACCCAGCACCAGCGCCCGGAAGGCGAGCCGGCTGCCGTCCGGCGACCAGCGCGCCGCCAGGACGCCGTCCGGGATCTTGGTCAGCTCCTGGACGCCGGTTCCCTCGCTGTCCACGACGAAGAGCTGGTCCCGCGGGCCCTGCCTGCTCAAGAAGGCCAGCCGGGAGCCGTCGGGGGACCATTCCACCGAGTGGTCCCGGCTGCCCATCGAGGGCAGCTCCCTGGGCTCCTCGGCAGGTGCCAGCGGCCGCACCACCAGCCGCGCCCGGTTCTGCCGGGCCTCCACGTCTGCCCAGCTGAGCTGGTACGCCACGCGGTCTCCGTCGGGGCTCAGCCGGACGTGGTCGACCCATCGAAAGGAAGCCAGGTCTTCAGCGGTCAGCGGAGGTAGCACGCGGGCCATTTAATCAGACGCCGGCCCGATGGCCGCCAGGAATCGGCCGCTTGCTCGCCACTGTGGGGAGCCCCCTTCAGTCATGCCAAAGTCGCCTACTCCGATTAGGCTCGGCACATGCGGGACCCTGGTCTGCGGCGCGGCGCCTGGGCCGGTCTGGTCGCCGGTCTGGCCGCGGCGGCGCTGATGTACGTGGCATCCGGCCTGATCGGCCTCCGAACGCTTCCCGAGGCCCTGCAGCCGCCGCTCCTGGCCGCCATGCCGGGACCGCTCTTCGGCTTCCTCATCGACCGGCTGCAGCACGCCGGAAAGGTGCTCGAGGAGGCCGGGCTGCTGCTCGCCATGGTCGCCGCCCTGGCGGCGCTGGGCGGCCTGGCGGGCCTGCTCGTGCAGCGTCGCGGCCTCCCCCGCCCCGGCCTGCTGGCGGGAGCCGTGGCCTGGCTGTTTGTGAACCTCCTGCTGCTGCCGCTGGCCGGTGACGGCCTGCTGGGCCTGCGCGCCGGCCTCACACAGCCGCTGGGCTGGGCGATCGTGTTCGGCGTCTACGCGATGCTCTGGGAGACGGTCTGGTCCGCGACTCCCGAGCCCGAGCCTGACCTCGGCCGCCGGCGGATGCTGACCGCGCTGCCAGTCGGTCTGGCCCTGGGCTCGCTCGGCGTCCTCGGCTTTCTCAAGGTGCCGGGTTGGGTGCGAGACGTCGCGTCCCCCCCTGAGTCGGGTCTCTCCGGGCCTGTGCCCGAGATCACCCCGGTCGGAAACTTCTACGTGGTCTCCAAGAACTTCAGCGACCCGGTCATCCCGGCCTCGGGTTGGGCGCTGCATGTCACCGGCCTGGTGCGGCGGACGCTCCGCTTCGACTATGGCCAGATGCAGGCGCTGCCCGCCGTGACCGAGGCGGTGACCATGGAATGCGTCAGCAACGAGGTGGGCGGCCCACTGATGAGCACAGGCCGCTTCACGGGGATACCGATTCGCGACCTGGTGACGATGGCGGCGCCGCAGCCGAGGGCGACGGCGCTCACCTTCAAGGCGCGCGACGGCTTCACGGAGACGGCGGCCCTGAAGCTGATCATGGACGACCCCACCATCCTGGTCGCCTACCGCCTGGAGGGCCAGCCGCTGCCCACCAAGCACGGCTTTCCGGCCCGCGTCCTGATACCCGGCCACTACGGCATGCGGGCTCCGAAATGGCTGGACGAGATCGAGCTCACCGATTCCGAGGCGGGCGGCTACTGGGAGGGACAGGGCTGGAACCACCAGGCGGGCGTCAAGACCACCTCGCGCTTCGACACGCCACTGGACGGCGCCCTGGTCGGTCCCGGGGAGGTATCACTGGCGGGCGTCGCCTTCGCCGGCACCCGGGGGGTGCAGGCGGTGGAGTGGAGCGCCGACGGGGGACGGGGCTGGGCGGCCGCGGAGCTCTCGCCGCCGCTCTCGCCCCTCACCTGGGTGCTCTGGCGGGCATCCTGGACGCCTCCCCGGGAAGGTGCCTACTCGCTCAAGGTGCGGGCCCGGGACGACCACGGGGACCTGCAGTCATCGGAGTTGGCTCCGAGCTATCCGAGCGGCGCGAGCGGGTACCACACGATCCGGGTGAACGCCCGCCGCTGAGGGACCCCCTCCCTACCCTCCCTGCAAGGGGGAGGGACAAATCCCCCGCGTCTACCGGCCGAAGGGGCGGTAGAGGGTCCAGAAGCCCTTTGCCGAGTCTCGGAGCAGGCGTACGCCGCCTTCCTTTCGGAACATGCGCATTATTCGGCGCTGCTTGTCCCACTTGGATACGCCGTCGACCCGGAAGAACTCGTCGAGGGCCCTGTCCAGCAGCTGGGGGTACTTTCCGAGCAGCTGGGGGTTGTGCTCGAGCAGGGGCACGGATCCGTCGTACTTCTTCATGTCGGCCATCACCCAGCTGCGGTCCAGGCGCAGCCGATACTCCCTCAAGGAGGCCTCGCTGAAGTCGCCCTTCTCCTTGGCGTGGATGACCGTCTCTCCTGCGATGCGGCCGCTCTCCATCGCCAGGTTGGAGCCCTCGCGATGGACCGGGTTGGAGAGCATGGCGGCGTCGCCGGCGATCAGGTATCCGGAGCCGTAGAGCTTGGGAATCGCCTTGTAGCCGCCTTCCGGGATCATCTTGGCGAGGTACTCGACCGTCTCCCCGCCCTGGATCAGGGGCTTGATGGCGGGATGGCTCTTGAAGTGGTTCATCAGCGCGTTGGGCGTGCGCCGCGCCAGCTCGTCCCGTGAGAGGCGGACGTCGGACATCTCGCTGAGCAGGGCGCCCCCGCCGACGCTGAGCGTCTCCCTGTTGGTGTAGATGAACATGAATCCGCTGAGCCCGCGCGTGGCCGAGCCGAAGCACTCGATGGAGGCGCCCTCTCCCGGCTCGCAGTTGAAGCGCGACTCGATCAACCCGGGGTCCAGAGCGATGATCTCCTTCACCGCCATCGCCACCTGGTTCGCCTTGAGGGGCTTCTTCAGGCCTGCCTTCTCGAGCAGGTGGCTCCCCAGCCCGATCCCCTCGCAGACGACGACCACGTCGGCGAGGAGGTCGCCCTCCCGCCCGGTCCGCACGCCGACTACGCGGCCGTCCCGCACCATCAGCTCCTCGACCACGGTCTCCGGGATCAGGAAGGCTCCCGCCTCCTCGGCCTTCTGCGCGAACCAGGCGTCGAACTTCGCTCGCAGAACCGAGTAGGAATGCGGGTGCTCGCGGTTGCGCAGGTTCTTGTAGCCGAGCAGCCTGATGGCGGCCTCGTCGGTCATGAGCCAGCGCTGCTCTTCGATGATCGGTCGCTCGAGCGCCGCGTTCTTCCAGTCCTCGCCCACCACCTGCTGCAGGTTGTGGGTGTAGAGGATGCCGCCCATCACGTTCTTGGACCCCGGTTGGGTGCCCTTTTCGATCAGCGCCACCTGGAGGCCGGCTCGCGCCATCGTGATCGCGGCGGCGGTGCCCGCCGGCCCCGCGCCCACGACGATCGCGTCCAGCTTCTCCTCCTGCTCCTCCTGCTGCGCCACTGCGGCAACATGCTAATCCGTGGCGGAAAGCGGAATGGAGAACGGCGGGTGCGTCTGATCGGCCTCACCGGAGGCATCGGCAGCGGCAAGAGCGCGGCCGCGGCCTTCCTGCGCGAGCTCGGCGTGACGGTGATCGACGCCGACGAGGGGACCCGGGCCGTCCAGGCCCCGGGCAGCGAGGGCCTGCACCGGCTGGTGGAGGCCTTCGGACCCGAGATGCTGACCACGGAGGGGGCCCTCGACCGGGCCGCGCTGGGCGCCGTCGTCTTCGCGGACGCCTCGGCGCGCCAGCGTCTGAACGCGATCGTCCACCCGCTGGTCCGGGAGTGGACGGCCGAGCGGGTGAGGGAGGCCGCGGAGCGGGGCGACGAGGTGGTGGTGCTCGACATCCCGCTGCTCTTCGAGACGCGCGGTACCGAGGGCCTGGACGCGGTGATCCTCGTCTACTCGCCCGAAGAGCTCCAGCTCAAGCGGCTCGTCGAGCAGCGGGGCATGGACGAGGGGGCGGCCAGGGAGCGGATCGCGGCCCAGATGCCGATCGATGACAAACGGCGCCTGGCCAGCCACGTCGTCGTCAACACCGGCACGCTGGAGGACCTTCGCAGCGAGGTGGAGAGAACCTGGGCGGACGTGCTCTCGGCGACCGCGCCCGAGGTCTGAGCGGGCTCGCCTTCAGAGGACGCCGGCGGCTCGCAGGTCGTCCAGCCGGTCGTTCTCCACGCCGATCTCCCGTAGGACCTCTGCGTTGTGCTCGCCCAGCCCCGGCGGCTCGAGGCGGCGCCAGCCCGGCTCGAACGGCACCTGGGGGGCGAGCTCCGCACCGGTCTCGAGCTCATGGACGAGGCCGCGAGCGCGGATCTGAGGGTGTCCGGGCACCTCGTCCAGGTCCAGCACCGGCTCGCAGCAGACGTCGAGCCCGGCCAGGCGCTCCGTCCACTCGTCGCGCGGCCGGCGCGCGAAGACGGCGGCCAGCTCCGCGCGCAGATGGTCCTGATGCGGCCCCTCGACGTACTGCTGGTCGATCAGGTCCGGGCGATCCAGGGCGTCGCAGAGCGCCTGCCAGAACTTCGGCTCCAGCGCGCCGACCGACATGAAGCGACCGTCCGCGCACTCGTAGACGCCATAGCACGCGTACCGGCCCGTGAGGCGGTGCATGCCAGGTGGGATGGCCTCCCCCTGAGTCAGCACCTGTGAGAGCGGAACCGCCAGCCAGGTCAGGGCTCCGTCGGTCATGGACACGTCGAGGTAGCGCCCGGCCTCCCCGCGGGCGACCTCGAGCAGCGCACCCAGGATGGCGAGCGCCCCGCCGTGCCCCCCGCCGCCGATGTCGGCGACCTGCACGGCGAGGGCGTGCGGCGCCTCGCCGCGGCGGGCGTTCATGGAGAGGGCGCCGGCCAGGGCCATGTAGTTCAGGTCGTGGCCGGCGCGCTGTGCCCAGGGCCCGCTCTGCCCGTAGCCCGTGATCGCGCACATCACCAGACGTGGGTTGAGCTCGCGCAGCGTGGACCAGCCCAACCCCAGCCGGTCCATCACGCCCGGCCGGTTGCCTTCGATGACCACGTCGGACCGCCCGACCAGTTGCTTGAAGAGATCGCGACCGGCCTCCGACTTGAGGTTCAGGGTGATGCTGCGCTTGTTGCGATTCAGCGCGTTGAAGAGCGCGCTCTGCCCGTTCACCAGCGGCGGGTACCAGCGCATGTAGTCCCCTGAGCCCGGCTGCTCCACCTTCACCACGTCGGCGCCCATGTCGGCCAGCAGGAGGGAGCAGAAGGCGCCGGGCAGCAGCCTGGTGAGGTCGAGCACCCGCACGCCGCTGAGTGACATGAGTAACGCAATTCTGGCGCTGGTCGAGGACCGAAGCAGTGCCGCTTGCATTCGCCCGAGGCGCTGCTAAAGTACCTCCACCGGCGGAAATCACCGGATGGGACCGTCCAGGCAATTCGTAGAGATCACGATCAAGGTGCCGGCCCCCTTCGCGGGGGTGTCGGATCTCGGTTTCAGCGCCCGCTATCCCCAGCAGCCGATCCTCGAACCCCTGCGCGACGTACCGCTCTGGATCGAGGGGCCCGCAGGACCCATGCGCCGCCTGGCGGACCGGCTGCGGATGCTGGCGGCGCTGGTCCAGTCGGCTCACGGCTGGAGCCCCCCCGTGCAGCTGACCGACGAGGTCCTGGTGATGGCCTTCCAGGACCGCTCGCAGGCCGGCTTGGGGCTGAGCGACGGCGCCATGGGGGCGCTCGACTATGTGCTGAACCTGGTGCGGCCGGTCGTCTTCCCCTTCCTGCAGGACTGCGCAGAGGTCGCCCATCTGAGGCTCACCGACCGCATCGACATGTCCGTAAGGCGGTCCGACGAGCGGCTGGCCGACCTCAGCGTGCGCTGGGACCAGATCGTCCCTGCCAACGGCGAAGACCTGCTCAGCGCCTGACGGGCAGGCCCGGATCGAGCACGCCGTCCAGCTGGCGGGTCGCTCCGGGACCGAGACGGGCCGGTACGCTTCAACCATGTCGACGCTGCCAGGCCCGGACAGCCCGCCCCCGCCGGAGCCCAGGCCGGGGCCGGACAACCCGCCCATCCCGCCCGAGCCCCCGGTGCCGGGCCCCGACAACCCTCCACTGCCGCGCTAGTCGAGTTGGCTGGTTGGATCCTCCCCCCGCACCGCGGGGGGAGGATTCTTCAGCCTGGCCAGCTCGCCGGCCACGTCCTGATTGCTGTTACCAACCGCCAGCTCACGGTAGACGGGGCCGGGAGCGACGTTGACGTCCTCCAGCGTCCCCGACGCCAGCAGCCCCTCCAGGGCCTCGGCGCGGGCCTGGGTCTCGATGATCCTGTCCTCCGCTCGCCGCAGGGCTAGCAACAGGTCGCTGTCGTCCCGATCCAGGCCGGCCAGCGACTCGCCGGCCCTAGCGCGGGCCTGCGCCGCGGTGTAGACCGCCTTCGCCGCCTCCATGCGGGTCCGAAACTGCTGAAGCTGGGCGTCGACGCGCCTGGCGGCCTCCAGCAGCTGGGCTTCGCCCGCAGCCAGCAGCGCGTTGTGCTCCTTCAGGTCCTCCAGCTCGCTGAGCGCCAGCGCGCGCCGGCTCAAGGCTTCGCGGGCCAGATCCTCGTGACCCTGCTGGAGGGCAGCTCGCGCCTGGCCCTCCAGCTTGGCCGCCGATCGCTCCAGCTGCCGCGCCTGGAGCTCTATCCGCTTTCTCGAGGTGACGACGTCCGCCACGCCCCGGCGCATCTTCTGCTGAAGCTGAAGCTGTCGGGCGTAGGCGCGGTCCAGCGTTTGCCTGGGGTCTTCGGCATCCTCCGGGGCGCTGTGGGGCCGCCCGCCAAGCAGCAGCCGGAGACGGCCCCAGAAGCTCACTTGGACTTTGGCTCGACCTTCAGCTCAGGATCGCCCACCGGAGGCGTTGGCTTTTCGCCGTTGGAGCCACCGAGCAGGCCTCGGGCCAGCTGAAGGCCGGCGGCGCCCTGGCTCAAGGCCTGGGCGAGCGTTTCCGAGATTCCCTGGGCTCCGTTCAGGACGATCAGCTGGTCGATGTTTCCGAACGGCTTGGCCGCCGCCTCCACGATCTCGGGCCAACGCTGGGCCAGCTCCTGGCCGATGACCGCGTCCTGGTTTCCGGCAAGCGCCTCGGCTCGCGCCTTGATGGCCTCGGCCTCCGCCATTCCGCGCGCCCGCACGGCTTCGCCCTCGGCCAGACCCCTGGCCTTGGTCGCGGCGCCCTCGGCCTCGCCGATCATCCGGGTCTGCGCGGAGTTGGCGTCCGCCGCCAGCTTCACGCGCTCCGCCTCGGCCGCGGCGGCCAGCTTGACCCTGGACGCGTCCGCGCCGGCCTGCAGCTCGACCTCTCGCGCCCGAGCCTCGGCCGCCGAGATGTGGGCTTCACGCTGGGCCCGTGCGATGGTGACCTGTTCGTAGGCCCTGGCGTCGGCCGGCTTGCGGACCTCGGTCTGCAGCCGTTTCTCGGCCCGATCGGCCTCGAGCTCGGCCACCCTTGTCTCCTCCACGACGACCTTCTGGCGAGCCGTCGCCTCGGAGAGCGGTCCCGACTGCTTCGCGAGTGCCGAGGCCTGATCGATCTCGGCCTGGTACCCGGCCTGCTTGATGAGCGACGAGCGGCGGGACTCGGCCTTGAGGGCCTCGGCGTCCTGCTCCTTCTGCGTCGCCTCCTGGTCCGCAACCGCCTTGGCAATCCTCGCCTCCCGTGCCACCGCCGCGGCGTGCGGCAGGGCCAGGTTCTCGATGTAGCCGGTCGGGTCCTGGATCTCCTGGATCTGGAGCGAATCGACGATCAGCCCGAGCTTCTCCATCTCCGTGCCGGCGTGCTCCCGCGTGAGCCCCGTCAGCTTTTCCCGGTCGCGGATCATCTCCTCGACCGTCATGTTGCCGATGATGGCGCGGAGGTGGCCGGCGAAGAGGTTGTGGACCCGCTGGTCCATCTGGTTCTGCTGGTCCAGGAAGCGGCGTGCCGCGTTGGCGATGGAAACCAGGTCGTCCCCCACCTTGTAGATCACCACGCCTCGTACGCGAAGCGGGATGCCCTGGTGGGTGACGCAGTCTATCTGCAGGTCGGTCTCCCGCAGGTCCAGCGAGAGCTTCCGAACCACCTGGACGCCGGGGACGACGAGGGTCCCCTTCCCCGTCACGATCTTGAAGCCGAGGCTCTGCTCGATGCCCTCGTGCCTCTGGCGCAGGCCGGAGATGACCAGCGCCTCGTTTGGCTCCGCGACCCGCCAGGTCGCTCGGAACAGGATCAGCAGCACCACCAGGATCAGTACCGCGGCCACCACGACGGCCACCGCAAACCCAGTCAACAGGCCCGTCAACATGCCTTCGTCACCTCGTTCAAACCGGGCTCACCACGACGGTACGGGGCGGGAAGTACTCGACCACCACGACCCGGGTGCCCCTGCCAATGGTTTCGTCGGGTTCCGACGCGTAGGCGTTGAACGCTTCACTGCCGCCACGGATGGCGACCATGACCTCACCCAGGCGACCCGGTGCGATCGTGCCGGTGACCCGGCCGACCTTCCCGAGCATCTCCTGGTCAACCACGTCGGAACCATCTTCCATCAAAGGAAACGCGCCGCCAACGACCGTTGGTCGTGGGGCGCCGCCGACATGGACTAGCGGGTGGGGCTGGGCGTTACGCTGGGCACGGCGGAGGGACTCACGCTGGGCGAGGGCGAGGCGGAGGCCGCGGGAGAGGCGGAGACCGTCGGCGTCGTGGCAGGGCCCGAGGACCCGGGAGACGTGCTCTGGTGGCCAAAGGTCAGCGCGAGCGGCACGATGATCATGCCCACCAGCACGGTGAGGACGAACGTCGCGGCGCCCCATTCTCGACGGAGGAAGGAGAGGTTCACGGAACGGCGATTCTAGAGGTTAGGTCAACTCATGTCCTCCCCCCGTAGGACGGGGGGAGGACTACTTCGAACCCCCCCGCGCGACGGGGAGAGGACGACCCTTTCAGTAGTCGTCGTCCCGTTCGCCGCCCTCGCCCTCCTTGCGGCGCTGGTTCAGGAGGCGGAGGAAATCCTGGCCACGGGCCAGAGCCTTCCAGCGCTCGGGAAAGAAGTCCTGGGCCAGGATGGCGCGGTCCGGCAGCTGGTAGACGGTGACGCACCACTTGTTGAGGGTGCGCGCCACCTCGACCTCGAACTCCTTGTCCGCGGTCTCGTAGCGAACGACCTTGTCGTCGTCGAACCGGCGTTTTCCTGACACTGCCATAGCAAAAAATCCAGGTTGAGGGAACGCGAGCGCATTTGGGCTGATCCCGATTATAGCGACGGCCGCCCGAATCGCCTCCCCGGTCAGCCGGCGACCTCGGAAGCGTCCACCAGCTCGCGGACCACGGCCAGCATCGATTCCCGGAGGTCGTCCCGCTTCAGCGCCAGGGCCAGGTTCGCTCTCAGATAGCCGGGCACCGTCCCCGTGTCGTAGTAGTCGCCCTCGAACTCCCAGGCCACCACTCGCGAGCTTCCCAGCGTCTTCTTGATCGCGTCGGTGAGCTGTATCTCCTTGCCCGCTCCCGGCGAGGTCTCCGCGATTGCGCGCATCACCTCCGGCAGCAGCACGTAGCGTCCGAAGATCGCCAGATCGCTGGGGGCCTCGTCCGGATGCGGCTTCTCGACCAGGTCCACCACCTCGTGCAGGCGGCCGCTTGAGCCACCCGTGGCCAGGATGCCGTAGCGGCTGATCTGGTCGCGGGCGACACGCCTGGTGGCGATCACGGTCGCACCGGTCTCGGCGTGGGCGCTGATCAGCTGGCCGAGGCAGGGCCCGGCGCCCAGGATGACGTCGTCGGGCAGCAGCACCGCGCAGGCCTCGTCCTCGACCAGGCGGTAGGCGCAGCCCACCGCGTGACCGAGTCCCAGCGGTTCCTTCTGCTGCACGTAGACGAGCTGGACCCGGTCGGTCAGCGCGTCGACCTCCGCCAGCATCTTCAGCATGTCGTCCTTGCCCCGCTCGGCCAGGTAGTACTCGATCTCACGGGAGCGGTCGAAATGATCGACGATGGCCCGCTTGCCGCCGCCGATCACCATGATCACCTCTTCGATGCCGGAGGCCCCGGCCTCCTCGACGCCGTACTGAATCGTTGGCTTGTCCAGGAGCGGAAGCATCTCCTTCGGCTGGGCCTTGGTCACCGGTAGGAACCGGGTACCCAGACCTGCCGCGGTGATGATCGCCTTGCGGACCGGGCTTGCAGTCATCGAGGAGAATTTAGCGGTGGCCGCCTTCGAGATGCTCAAAACAGGTCAGGAGGGCCGCACCGAACGGCTGATCGACGCCTCTCTGATGACCATGCACGTCGGAGGCAGAGGTCTCTTCGCGACCCCTTCGATGATCCTGCTCATGGAGCTGACCGCTCACGGCTCGGTCGAACCCCAGCTTCCGGCGGGATACACCACGGTCGGCTACGAGGTCTGCGTACGCCACCTCGGCCCCGCCGAGGAAGGTGAGACCGTGGTCGTGAGCAGCCGGCTGACCGAGGTCGGAGGCAACCGCCTCCTCTTCGAGGTGGAGTGCCGCAAGGACGGGGTCACGATCGGGGTGGGCACTCACCGGCGGGCCATCGTTCCTGCGCTGACCTAGTGTCCGGAGCGGGTCACTAGCTGCTTCGCCGGCTGGCCGAGGCGGCGCGGCGCTTCTCCGCCAGGTGGAATGCCAGCTTCTTGAGGCCCGGATTGTCGACGATCACCCGCGGCGGCCTTCTCTTCCGGTCGCGGGCCCTGACCCGGGCGCGCTGGCGATCCGAAAGCTGTTCCATGTCGTCGTTCACGAGCCGATCCTACGCCGCGCCTAAGATGTAGAGCGCTTTGGGGCAGACCGTGAGTGCCAGCAGCAAGACCTCGCCGGCGCTGGTCGGTCCCGAGTCGGTGGAGCTGGCTGCCGCCGAGCTGCAGCCCTACCTACGGCCGTCGCCCCTGCAGCATTCGAGGGCCTTCACGACAAAGGCCGGCTGCCACGTGTACCTGAAGGTCGAGACCATCCACCCCACCCGCGCCTTCAAGGTCCGCGGGGCGCTGACCAAGCTGCTCAGGATGCAGCCCGAGGAGCGTGCCGCCGGTGTCATCACCGCGTCGGCGGGGAACCACGGGCAGGGCGTCGCCTTCGCCGCGCATACCTTCGGCGTGCCGGCCACGGTATACGTTCCGGAGAACGCCAACCCGCTCAAGGTGGAGGCCATCAAGCGCATGGGCGGCCGCGTCATTCCCAGCGGACGCTCCTACCACGACGCGGCGCAGGAGGCCCTCCGTGCCCAGTCCGCGAGCGGCGCCACCTTCGTCCACGCCTACGACGATCCCGACGTCATAGCCGGCCAGGGGACGGTGGCCGTGGAGCTGGCGGAGCAGCTGGCGCACTTTGACACGGTGCTGGTCCCCGTCGGCGGAGGAGGGCTGATCTCCGGCATCGCGCTCTACCTGAAGGCGCGCCGCCCGTCGGTCAAGGTCGTGGGAGTGGAACCGGCCGGAGCCGACGCCATGACGCGCTCCCTGGCCGCAGGCGAGCCGGTCACCCTGGAGCGGGTCGCGACGATGGCCGACGGGCTGGCGGCCAGCGCTCCGGGGCGCCTGACGCTGGAGATAGCCCGCCGCTGCGTCGAGCGCATGATCGTGGTCGAGGAGTCGGAGATGCTGCGTGCCATCCGGCTCTACTTCGAATGGGAGCACCTGCTGGCCGAGCCCGCGGGCGCCGCGGCGCTGGCGGCGCTGCTCTACCACTACGCCCCCGAGGCCGACGAGCGCATCGTCGTGGTGCTCAGCGGGGCCAACGTGACCGACGACGTGATGGTGCGCGCGTTGAAGGCACGATGAGCGTTAACCTTTTCGGCACGTCACCTGTGCGAAACAACGTTGGGGTGAGCGAATGAAGGCGTACGTCCTGATCAACGCGTCTCCTGGTCGAGCCATCGAGGTCGCCCAGAAGATGCAGGGCCAGTCCGGCATCTCGGCCGCCGACGCGATCACCGGCGAGTACGACGTCATCGCCGTCTGCGAGGCGGCGGACGTCAACGCGATCGGCCAGCTGATCGTCGACAAGATCCAGAAGATCGACGGTGTCTTCAAGACGATCACCTGTCTCGTCGTGACCTAGACCCGGCGCCGCTCCCAGCTCAGCTCGGCTCTCTGCCCGGCGCGCTCTCGCCCTCCGTCCGTCCCGCCCGGCCGGCCCTGCGCCCGCTCGGCCTTCTGCTCCTGAGTCCCTCGATCAGGTCCCCGAGGCCCTCCTCGAAGCTTCCGATCGTGGGAGACCAGCTCAGCTCCCGGCGGCTGATCCCATCCTCGAGCAGGTGGCTGCGGCCGAGGACGTCGACGACGTACCGGTTCGGCCAGCACACCCGGCCGTGCGGCGTCCGCCACTCCCGCACCGCAGTCTGCAGGTAGAGGAAGTCGTAGGGCACTTCGTAGAAGCGCACGGGCAGCTTCAGGGCCGCCGCCGCCGCCTTGAAGAGGTCGGCCCAGGTGCCGGTGAAGCCGCCCAGCAGGTAGGAGTGGCCGGCGCGCCCCCGCAGCGCGGCCGCCACGAAGGCGCGGCCCAGGTCGGGGCCGGCCAGAAAGGTCCGCCGGGGAGCACCCCCGACCAGCAGGGGACGGCCCTGCGCAAGCCCGGTCAGGAGTCGCTCCGAGATGGGCTCGCCGCGGCCGAAGCCCTGAGCCGGACGCAGGACGACGACCTCGATGCCGCGCTGGAGCAGCAGCCAGTGCTCGTCGCGAGCGTGCAGCTTCTCGTAGGTGTGATCCGGGCGCGGCGGGTTGGACTCGAGCAGGGGCGCCTTCGGCGCCGGCCCCAGCACCTGGGCCGTGGAGAGGTAGATCAGCCGGCGGACGCCGGACTGGCGTGCGGCCCGCAGTATCTGGACCAGCGAGGGGTCGGGCTCGGGCTGCCAGCGCAGCTTCCTCAGGGGCGGATGCAGGTCCGCGGCCACGTGGACGGTGTCCACGCCCGCCATGGCGGCTCCCAGGTCCTCGCCCAGCTCCACTCCCCGGACGGGAAAGTGGACGCCGAGCGCGGCGATCGCGCAGCGGCCAGCGTACCCGGCCGAACCGATCACCAGATGCATTGTTTTCGGCGAAGTCTAGGGAGCAAATCGAATCGATGTGCCGAGGGCCCGGCGGGATCAGGCCGGGCGTCCCTTCTGAGGAAACTCGGCCGGCGCCGGCAGGGCTTCGGCCGGACGCCTCCTCAGCCCCCGACGAAAACGAGTCCTGAGACGCTGGAGGCGTCCCGGCCGCGCTGCCTGTCCGTTGCGATCAAGGGCGGTCAGGATCGCCCCGCGAACGCTGTCGACGATAAGCAGCACGCGCCGGTTCAGATTCCACCAGCGCGGCGGATCGGGACGGATGGGAGGGCCGATGGAGACCTCGACGTGGCCGCGCAGGCGGAGGCGATCGACACCCGAGATGGCCACCGGGATGATGGGGACCCCGGCCTGGAGGGCGAAGTGCCCCACGCCCTTGCGCAGGGGACGCAGCTCGCGCCCGCGGGAATAGCGGCCCTCGGGGAAGATCAGCACGGCGCCGCCCCGCTTCAGCACCTGGTAGACGGAGGCAACGCCGCTCTCGTCCAGCTCGCCCTGGCGCGGCTGGATCGGAAAGACGCCCAGCCTCGGCACCAGCCAGCGCTTCCAGCGGCGGTTGAAGACGGTGTCCCTGCGGGCCATGGTGTAGATCATCGGCAGCTTCGGAAAGGCGGCCACGATGAAGGCGGTGTCGAACCACGCCTGGTGGTTGCTGGCGATCAGGAAGGGGCCCGGCGGGATGTTCTCGACACCCACGACCCGGAAGGCAAAGAGCAACCGGACCAGCAGCCGCAGCAGGCCGAAGACCAGCCGGTAGGCCAGGCGCGGGCGGAGGGGGTCGGCGTGGACGAGCGGGTCCAGAGGCCGCAGGGCGGCCTCCCTGTATTCGGGACCCTGGTAGACGGCGTCAGTCTCGAAGGAAGGAGTCGAGGACCCCGTTGAACTCATCTGGCCTCTCAGCCTGGGGAGTGTGACCGGCGCCCTCGATCACGGCAAGCCGAGAGCCGGGCAGGTCCCGGTGGGCACGCTCGGCGTGCTCCAGAGGGAACAGCGGGTCGCGAGCACCCCAGACCAGGAGGATCGGAATTCCGGTTTGCGCCAGTCCGCTGATCACGTCCGGTGCGTGGGCGAGCGGGCCCGGTCGTGCCAGCGAGCGCACTGTGGCCAGGTAGGCCCGGTGGTAGCCCTCTGCCTCGTGGAGCTCGAGCAGCTCCGCGAGATAGGCGTCGTCCATCGTGCGCTCGAGGTCCCCTGAGAACCCCAGGCGCCGGGCCAGCCGCCGGATGGAGTGGCCCGATGACCGGCGCAGGGCGCCCCGGAGCAGCCCCATCACCGCCTCGCCGACCCTGGGCACCATGACCACCGGGTACGGCAGCTGGAGGCTGGGGCGGCCGAGCCCGAGTGCGTTCACCAGGACCAGCTTTCTCACCAGCTCCGGGCGGTGGAGGGCCACCTCCATGGCCACACGGCCGCCCATGGAGGCCCCCACCAGCACTGCCGACCGAAGCCGCAGAGCCCGCAGGTAGCCCTCCAGGCTGCGCGCGAAGAGGGATACGCCGTAGCCCTCCGCCGGCTTCGCGCTCCGGCCGAACCCGGGAAGGTCCGGAGCCAGGACGCGGTGCCTGCGTGCCAGCTTGGAGAGGTTGAAGCGCCACTCGATGTAGCCCGAGGAGCCGAGGCCGTGTACGAACACGATCGCCGGCGCCCCTCGTCCCGCGAAGGTGTGGTGCAGCCGCAGCGTGCCCACGTCGACGAAGCCCGAGCGCAGCGCCAGCGGCCGACCGCCGCGGCGCGTGTCACCGACCACCATGAACAGAGCTTATGGGCTTCCCAGGCTCCCCACTCCGACCGGCCGGACGACCGCTCAGCCCGCGCCGCGACCCATGAGGCTGCGCGCGGTGACGGGATCCGGCACCGGGATGCCCGAGCACTCCTGGCCGGCGTCGAAGCGGGAGCGCCCGGAAGGCGTGACCACCGTCACGCCGCCGGCTCCCAGGGCGCGCCAGCCGCCACCGTCCCAGACGGCCGCGGTTCGCTCGTCGATGCCCAGCAGCGTCGTCCCGTCCGGCAGCTCGTCCAGCCGCCAGCGCGGTCCGAACCGTTCGAAGTGCGGGATCACGGCGACGCCGGGCAGCAGCCCGAGGGCCGGCACCGCCCGGCGCTCGTGGTGGTGGGGCCAGCGGGCCATCACCAGCGTCCTCTCGCCGAGCGCCATCGCGCCCGCGGAGGACCCGGCCAGCCCGGCGCCGGCCTCCCAGGCTTCGAGCATGGCCTCCCAGACCCGAGAGCCGGAGAGGACACGCACCACCAGGCCTGGATCGCCGCCGGTCAGGTAGAGGAATCCGGCCTGCGCCGCGCGGCCCACCAGCTCCGGCGCAGCCGCGTCACGCTTCGTGTACACGGCCAGCGCGCCGGTCTCCACGCCCAGCCCGGAGAACCATCGCTGGGCGGTCGCCACCGCGATCTCCGGACTCTGCCGGGCAGCGGCGGTCGGCACGACGAGCGGCGGCCCCGCCCGCGCCCCGTTGATGAGCTCGCGGTCCTGGGGTTCGTTCCCCGGCTTGAACTCCTCGCCGCCGTTCAGGACCAGCACGCCCGGCATCGCCGTAGGATATGGCGGTGCCAGCGCAGCCTGCCCTGGCGCCCCTTCGCAGCACGCGAAGGCGGCGCCCTTTCAGTGGCGAGGCCGTGACCCGGCTGATGGGGGTCTCCGGGTGATTCTCGGAACCATCGTCATCGACCTGAACCCCAACCTCCTCCAGATAGGCCCTGTGCTCGTCACCTGGCACGGGGTCTTCAGCCTGCTGGGCATCCTGGCCGCGGCCCGCGTCGGCCAGCTCCTCCTGCGCGACTACGGCGTGCCCGGGGACCGCGTCTACGACATGGCGGTCTGGATGGTGATCGCGGGGCTGATCGGCGCCCGCCTGCTCTTCGTCTGGGAGAACTACAGCCTCTTCGTCGGCGCCTGGCAGCGGGTCTTCCTGCTCAACGAAGGGGGCATCAGCCAGTGGGGCGGCATCTTCGGCGCCCTGGCCGGCGGCTACCTCTGGTGCCGGCGCAACGGCGTCGACTACCGCCAGGTCCTGGACGCGGCCGGGCCCGCCAACGCGCTGGGCTTCGCCATCGGGCGGATCGGCGACATCATCAACGGGGAGCACCACGGCACGGCCTCCAATCTGCCCTGGGCGGTGGAGTACGTGAACCCGAACACGCTGGGAGAGCCGGGCAAGACGGTCCATCCCGAGGTGGCGTACGAGCTGATCTGGAACCTCCTGGTGTTCGGCGTCGCGATGCTCACCTA